>JBAURA010000605.1:0-4771 GCA_049580985.1 Chloroflexia bacterium | reverse complement strand
GAACGTTGGTGCGTTCGTGTTCGGAATCATCGCGGCGGTGCTGGCCACTGTGCTTGGGTGGTGGCTGACCACCAACGTACTGGCCTCGAAGGAGGCGGCGCTGAAGATCCTCGAAATGGCACCTGCTACCACGACGATTGAATCCCAGGGGTTCGGGGCCACAATCGATTTCGATGTGACGGTTCTGAATGATGGCACGGGCACGGCGGAAAGGTGCGTGGTAGAGCTAGAAGCTTTTGGAGGCTCGGACAATCCATTTGTAGCACCGGACAATCCCCTTGGTACAACGTTTTCTAGTCCGTTTGGCCTGGAGGCCGGTGCGAAACGTACTGTCAGGGTACCTTTGTCGCTGACCCAGTCTGCCCTCCCGACGCCGGACCCTTCGTCCTTTTATGGAAGTATGTCGATTGCCGTGAACGCTCGGACGGACTGTCCCAATGTGGCTCCGGCTACATTCAATTACAAATACTTTTTCACGGTGCGGCGAATTCCATAAGGTAGCAGCGTAGTTGCTAGGCATAATGAGGTAAGCACTTAGAAATAGGAGGCATTATGAAATCACCAATCACGGTAGCGGTAACGGGCGGGGCGGGGCAGGTCGCTTACAGTCTGCTCTTCAGGGTCGCCAACGGGGAAGTGTTCGGCATGGACCAGCCGGTGAACCTGATCATCAAGGAAGTGCCGCAGTTCGTGGGCACGCTGGAAGGGGTCAAGATGGAGCTTGACGATTGCGCCTTCCCCCTGTTGAACAAGGTAACGCTTACGGATAGCGACGACGAGGCGTTCGTGGGCGCGAACTGGGCGCTGCTGGTGGGGGCCACGCCGAGGGGGCCAGGGATGGAGCGCAAGGACCTCCTCATGATGAACGCCACCAGCTTCCGCGACCAGGGGCACGCCATCAACAGGACCGCCGCCGAAGATATCTGCGTGGTAGTGGTCGGCAACCCATGCAACACCAACTGCCTGATAGCCATGAGCCACGCCCCGGACGTGCCACGAGAGCGCTTCACAGCCCTCACACGGCTCGACCAGAACCGGAGCATGGCGCAGCTAGCCATCAGGTCGGGGCGTCCCGTCACAGACATCACGAGGATGACGATCTGGGGCAACCATAGCTCGACGCAGTACCCCGATTTCGAGAACGCTCGCATTGGGGGGAGGCCCGCGCCCCAGGTGATAGACGACCGTGAGTGGCTTGAGACTACGTTTATCGAGATGATCCAGAAGCGCGGGGCTGCCATCATCGCGGCCAGGGGTAAGTCGAGCGCGGCTTCCGCCGCCAACGCGGTGCTGGACCACATGCGCTCGCTGATCAACAAAACCGAGGGTGACGATTGGTTCAGCATGGCTGTCGTGTCGGACGGCAACAAGTACGGCATCGCGGACAACCTGATCTTTTCCTTCCCGTGCAGGTCGGATGGCAAAGGCAACTGGGAGATCGTAGAGCGGGTGCGCATCTCCGACTTCGCCAGCAAGAAGCTCGATACGACGCAATTCGAGCTTATCTCCGAGCGGGAGGACGTGAAGGAGCTACTCTGAGATTCTCACCGCAGAGAACGCAGAGAACGCTGAGGTTTTGTTGGATGCAAAGGGGCAGACCAATACGTCTGCCCCTTCGCGCGATGGAGATCCCGACATTAGACGAATATACGATTTCGCAGTACAATTAAGGTTGGCAAGAATCAACATTGTGAGGAGTAGCACTTGAAACTAGGGGTTCCTAAAGAGATCATTCCGGGCGAGCGACGCGTGGCTTTGGTCCCGGAAAGCGTTCAACAACTGACCAAGAAAGGCGTGCACGTGCTGGTGGAAATGGGTGCGGGCCTGGAATCGTCATTCCTCGATGAGGCTTATGAGAAGGCGGGCGCGACAATCGTGCCGACGGCTGCCGAGGTATACGCTCAGTCAGACGTGATTTGCAAGGTTGCCCGTCCCGTGATGAATGAGACGCTGGGCCGGCACGAGCTTGATTTGCTTAGACCCGGCTCGGTCCTGATCACCTTCTTCTCGCCGCTCGTGAACCACGACATAGTGCGCAAGCTGGCCGAGGGTAGGGTCACCAGCTTCAGCATGGACGCCATACCGCGCACCACCCGCGCGCAGAGCATGGACGCGCTCTCTTCGATGAGTACGGTGGCGGGCTACAAGGCGGTCCTGCTGGCCGCCGACTCGATGGGCAAGTTCTTCCCATTGCTGATGACCGCGGCGGGCACCGTGCCCCCTGTGCGCGTGTTCGTGCTGGGGGCCGGCGTGGCAGGCTTGATGGCAATCGCCACGGCCCGCAGGCTCGGCGCGGTGGTGGAAGCGTACGACGTGCGCCCGGTTGTGAAGGAACAGGTCGAGAGCCTGGGGGCGAAGTTCGTGGAGGTGCCAATTGCCGAGCAGACGCAGACGGCGGGTGGCTATGCAACTCAGCTTTCCGAAGAAGCGCGTGCGCGCGCAGTCGAAATCCTGCACAAACACGTGAAGGACTCGGACGTGGTAATCACCACGGCCCTCATCCCAGGCAGGCCCGCGCCGGAGATGGTGACCGAGGAGATGGTGCGCGACATGAAGCCCGGCTCCGTGATCGTGGATCTGGCGGCTGAGAACGGCGGCAACTGCACCCTGACCGAGCCTGGCTGCGATTTCATCAGATACAACGTACGCATAATAGGCCCGGTGAACGTGCCTAGCTCGATGCCGATCCACTCCAGCCAGCTCTATGCGAAGAATATGCTGAACCTGCTGAGCCTCATGCTGGACAAAGAGGGCAATTTCAACCTCAACATGGAAGACGATATCGTGGCGGGCACGCTGATCACGCACGATGGCGCGGTCAAGCACGAAGGCACGATGAAAGCGATGGAAGCCGCCGTAACCGCGGGGAGGAGCGCGTAATGTTGAATAGCTTATTGTTGGCGGGCGTATACGCGCCCGCCGCGCAGGAAGGCGCCCACAGCACTGATCTGCCGACCCTGTTCATGATAATCGTGGTGTTCGTGCTGTCGGTGTTCCTGGGTATCGAGGTCATCTCTAAAGTGCCTACGATGCTACACACACCGCTCATGTCGGGTACGAACGCCATACACGGCATCGTGCTCGTGGGCGCGATGCTGGTGCTGGCGGCGGCGGGCGACAACCTCCTGCTGCTGGTCCTCGGCTTTGTGGGGGTGGTATTCGGGGCGGGCAACGTGGTAGGCGGGTTCGTGGTGACGGACCGTATGCTCCAGATGTTCAAGCCCAGGGGCGGACAGGGAGGGAAGAAGTAAACCCATGGATTTATCTTCCCCTCAGCTCTACATCGAGATAGCCTACCTCCTGGCGGCTGTCACGTTCATCATCAGCCTGCGCCGCCTGAGCAACCCCAGGACCGCGCGGTCGGGCAACCAGGTGGCGGCTGTCGGCATGGCTATCGCGGTGCTCGCTACTTACGCCAGCATAACGATCAACGGTGCCGACTGGCACCTGGGCCTGATCCTGATAGGCTCGATCATCGGCGGCGGCATAGGCTGGTATCTCGCTCGCAGGGTGGAGATGACGGCCATGCCCCAGATGGTAGCCCTCTTCAACGGCATGGGCGGCGGCGCGGCTGCGCTCACCTCCATTTCGGAGTTCTTCGAGAAACTGGACTCCGCCACACCATACGGCTTCGATTTCTCTATAGCCACGGTGTTGGGCGTGGCCATCGGCTTCGTAAGCTTGTCCGGCAGCTTTATCGCGCTCGGCAAGCTACAGGGCTTCATATCGGCCAGCCCGGTTACGTATTCGGGACAGCAGATCGTGAACGCCGCCGTCGGCCTCCTGATCGCGGTCATGGCCGTGTTCCTGGTGGCTGCCCCGGCCGGCGATCTCCATCGCTTCGTGCTGATACTTATGTCCCTGCTGGCGATGGCCCTGGGCGTGGCGATCACGATGCCTATCGGCGGGGCTGATATGCCGGTGGTAATCTCGCTGCTCAACTCCTTTACGGGCCTGGCCGCCGCGTTCACCGGCTTCGCGTTGAGGAGCAACGTGCTGGTGATCGCGGGGGCGCTCGTGGGCGCATCCGGTATCCTGCTCACCCAGCTTATGAGCAAGGCGATGAACCGCCCGCTCACGAACATCCTGTTCGGGGCGTTCGGCACGGGCGGCAGCGCGGATGTGTCGGCGGCGGGCGCGGGCGCAAGGCCTATCCGCGAGGTGTCGGCGGACGACGCCGCTACCCTGCTGGCGTACGCCAACCAGGTGGTGATCGTGCCCGGCTATGGTATGGCGGTGGCACGCGCCCAGAACGCGGTGCAGGAGCTTGCCAAGCAGCTAGAGGATCGCGGCGTGACGGTCAAGTACGGCATACACCCGGTGGCGGGCCGCATGCCAGGCCACATGAACGTGCTGCTGGCCGAGGCCGACGTGCCGTACAATCTGCTGTACGAGATGGAGGAGATAAACCCGGAGATGCCGCGCACGGACGTGGTGCTCGTGATCGGGGCGAACGACGTGGTAAACCCCGCCGCGCGCTCCGACCCCAAAAGCCCCATCTACGGCATGCCGATCATCGACGTGGACCGCGCTCAGAACGTGATCGTGATGAAGCGCAGCATGCGTAGCGGATTCGCCGGCATCGACAACGACCTCTTTTACGAGGCCAAGACCTCCATGCTCTTTGGTGACGCCAAAGAGACAGCCGAAGCCCTCACCAGCGCGGTGAAGACTCTGTAGCATTGGAGCAACCTGCAATTTCTGTAGCCATTAGCCTCCCAAGTAACGACTTGTCATTCTGAGCGAAGCGAAGAATCTGTATCCTAAAGAT
>JBAURA010000604.1:0-2303 GCA_049580985.1 Chloroflexia bacterium | reverse complement strand
TCCACGCTACGAGAGCTTTCCATTGGGACGGCTCGGCCTGGAGCCTTGTGCCCACCCCCAACGGCGGCCAGTTCAGCGACGACAACGTGCTCACCTCGATAGCGGCGGTCTCGCCCACCGACATCTGGGCCGTCGGCTACATCTACCCGAAGGGCGGCACTCCTAGGACCCTCGCTATCCACTGGAACGGTAGCCAGTGGTCGCTCGTGACCACGCCCAATCCCGGCAACTACGTCAGGAGGCTAGACGGGGTCACAGCTGTCTCTGCTAACGATGTGTGGGCCGTAGGCCAGTACTCTTACAATCTGGGCAAGACCTACGTCCCACTCTTCTTGCACTGGAACGGCACGCAGTGGCAGCACGTGCCCAGCCCGGAGTTCGGCGACTACAACTCACTGAAAGACGTCTACGCCATCGCGTCGAACGATATATGGGCCGTCGGCACCTCCGCGGGGTGCAACTTCTGCGCCTTCGAGACCTTGACAATGCATTGGAACGGCACGGCCTGGACGCGAGAGTTCAGCCCCAACGGCTTCCGCGAAGACAGCAGACTCGATGGCGTAACGGCCATTTCTTCGGACGAAGTGTGGGCGGTCGGCTATACGAATATGAGAAATTACCCCTATACCTCCGACTCGCTTACCATGCGCCATCTGTGCCCCATCATCACTCCCACGGGCACGCCACCCACCGCCACAGCCACCCGCACCCCTCTTCCAACCTACACCCCAACCGCCACCCTGACAGTTGCGGCTACCCCCACCTGCAACCCCAACGGTTTGCGTGTGCTCATCGTCTATGCCGACTACGAAACTCCTCCCACCACGCTCGGCAACGGAATACTCGCGCATTCGGGGATAGCGACGGTGGACTACTTCCGCGCCGATACGTTCACGCCCAGCCTCGCGCAGCTTTTGCAATACGACTTGGTGGTGGCATTCGCCAACCTCACCTCCTGGGGCGATTCCACCCTCCTGGGTAACAGGCTGGCCGATTACCAGGACGCCCACGGCATCGTCGTCGCATTCCATCATAGCTGGAGTGGCCCGCCACGCGGGATAAGCGGGCGCTGGCAAAGCGGCAACTACTCGCCCTATGAGAATACAGCAGGAAGCATATACAACACGGGCACGCTTGGCAACCACAACGCGGCGCACCCACTCATGGCCGGCGTAACTAACCTGAGCGCCTTCTACCGCGCCAACGCGGCGCTCAAGCCGGGCGCCGAGCAGGTCGCCGCCTGGCACGACGGTCCATCGCTTATCGCTGCCAAAGGCAGAGCGGTAGGTGTGACCGCCTATATAGGCGACGAGGACGACGGCTGGAGCGGCGACTTCGCTCGCATAGTGGTGAACGCAGGTCGGTGGCTCGGCCCCAACCAGTGCGGCTCCGTCACACCCATGCCTACCTCTACCCCCGGCACCCCCACCGCCACGCGCACCCCCACCACTGTGCCTACCTCCACCCCCACCGTTACCCCCGGCGGGGCCGGCGATTGCACCGTGCCCAGCTTTGGCCCTCCTGCCAATTTCGCGGTAGGGGATACCCCTGGCCGCGTGGCGGCCGGCGACTTCAACCACGACAGCAACCTCGACCTGGCGGTAGCGAATACGGAGTCCAACAACATCTCGGTGCTGCTGGGCAATGGCGCGGGCAGCTTCAGCCCGGCCACCAATTACGACATGGACACCGAGCCTTCCGGCATAGTGCTTGCCGACTTCAACCGCGACGGCAACCTCGATATGGCCGCCTCCGGCAACGGGCTGAACAAGGTTATGGTCTTCCTCGGCAACGGGTCCGGCGGCTTCGGCCCATTCACCGTTTATAACACGCAATCAGGCCCCGTGGGGATAGCTAGCGCCGACTTCAACCTCGATGGCAATCCCGACCTGGTAACGGCGAACGATCTCGCGGACAGCATGACGGTGCTGTTGGGCAACGGATCGGGTGGCTTCACCTTTTTCGCCAACTATGACCTGGACTGGATACCGACCGATATAGCGGTGGGCGACTTCAACCGCGACGGCAAGCCCGACGTGGCAGCGCCCAACTCGTTCTCCGATAACGTGTCGGTCCTCCTGGGCAACGGGACCGGCGGCTTCGGCGCCGCAACCCACTACGACGTAGCCCAGAACCCGATCAGCATAGCCGTGGCCGACTTCAATCGCGACGGCAACCCCGACTTCGCCACCTCCAGCCCCGACACAAGCAACATATCGGTGCGCCTGGGCAACGGCTCCGGCGGCTTCGGCCCGACCAACAATTATCCCGGCGGCAACGGCTCCGTCTCCATAGGGGTAGCC
>JBAURA010000603.1:0-1624 GCA_049580985.1 Chloroflexia bacterium | reverse complement strand
AGCGAGAGCCGTTCAAGTTGGTTCCCTATATGCGCGGCCTCATGGCTTACCCTGAGGCGGCGAAGTACACCTTTTCGCTGGCCCTCTTCTGGCTCGGTTCGGGTGGGGCCACTCCGTTCGTCACACTCTTCGGCACTGAGGCGCTTGGCGCGACCGATAGCGAGGTCTTCTTGCTGCCGCTGGCCTTCGTCGTCTTTTCGGCGATCTTTTCGATCCCCGCCGGGCTGCTGGCCGACCGTATCGGCAAGAAGACCGTGATGATGATCGGGCTGGCGATCTACGGCATAGGCGCGCTGGTGGGGTCGCAGTCTGCGGATCTGTTGCAAGCTACTATCGCGCTGGCGGTGATAGGGATCGGGAACGCGGGCACAGCTCCGCTCAATCCTCTGCTCACGGACCTGATCCCCCGCGCTCGTACGGCTGAGCTTATAGGAGTCGGGTCCGCGGTTTGGTCTTTTGTGCAGCCTCTCGGCTCGGTGCTGGCAGGCACTGTCGTAGGGCTTGCCGCGCTGGCGGTTGGTGGGCAGGACGCGTATCGATGGGCGTTCATCTTCGCGGGGGTCATGATCTTGTTGGCCGCCATCTCCCTGCGCTGGGTGCACCCGGAGAGGGCAACACGCGACCAATTAGAGGCATAACAGGACATACAACTCTGCCCTCTCGGCTGGGGGCGGTGTATAATGAAGCCGCTATGAGAAGAGCGGGTACGCGCATCAGGATAATCAGGTTAGGGCTGAAGTTGCTCTTTCGTGCCCTGTTCCGGGTGCGCATCGAGGGCCGCGCCAACGTGCCGCCTGCCCCTTCGATATTGTGCGCCAATCACCTGGGTTGGACCGACGCATTCCTGGTGCTGCTTTTCCTGCCGGCAGAGCCGCGCATCTACGTGTTGGGCGAAGAGCAGGTCAAGGAGATATCGAAGGCCAGGCGCCTCTTGATAGAGACTCTGCGCGTGATGATACCCCTGGACCGCGACAAGCCGCTGGAGGCGCTGCGCACCATGAAGAGCGTACTTAGCCGTGGTGGCTCGCTGTTGATCTTCCCAGAGGGCCATCTGGGCACGGAAGAGGGCCGACTGTTGCCTCTACAGAAAGGCGCGGCCCACCTGAGCCTACAGTCCGGCGCGCCTGTGGTTCCGGTTGGCCTCATCGGCACAAGCAGACTCTGGCTCCGCAGGCATCTGACCGTACGGGTAGGCACGCCCATCCACCCCGACCAGTTCCGGGAAGGCGCGGTGCACGACAGGCTGGACAATTTCACGGAGCGCCTTACAACCGAATTGCAGGCGCTCCTGCCAGATGACACCAATCGGCCAAAGGTGCGCCTCTTGGAACGATGGCTGACCAACCTGTTCTAACTATATGAAGAAGGTGACGAACATCAGGGTTACGGCCGTGCTGATCACGGCCACCGTGCCCCAGGCCAGGAGGCGGTAGAGCGGGCCGATGGCGTGCTTGCCCATCAGCTGCTTGTTGCTCGCCAGCCTCACAATGAAAACGAGCAAGATCGGCAGGAGCGCGCCGTTCAATATCTGAACCGCGATCAGCACCGGGAAGAGGGGCAGGCCGGGTATCATCGCCACCGCCGCGCCGATCACCAGCAGGGCGGTGAACAGGCCCATGAACAC
>JBAURA010000602.1:0-4618 GCA_049580985.1 Chloroflexia bacterium | reverse complement strand
CGTCTATCCCGAATTCCGCCCGCATCGCTGCCTCCTCGGACGGTGTTGCCGCGAACAACTGCTCGTCCAGGGCCGAAGGAGGCCATGCCTTATCGTAGAACCCGGGGACCAGGATGCGCTCGTCCGCCCCCTTGAGGGTCGATAGCGCCCGCAACAGCCGCCAGGCGGCGTTGGGCAGCAGATGGCCGCTCCCAGAATGCGCATCCCGGCTGAGAGTCTGCGCCTGCAACTCCACCGCCAGTATCCCCCGGCGACCCAGGGCATTGACCGGCTGCCCCTCATCGTTGATGCCGCCTTCCTCCCAGACCGAACCGTGGCACTTCAGCAGGTCGATATGCTCCCGCACGAACTGCGCGATATGGGGGCTGGATATCTCCTCCTCGCCCTCCACCACGAAGGTCACGCCGCAAGGTAGCTCGCCACCGTGCGCCGCTCGTACAGCGTCCACCGCCGCCAGCCGGGCCAACATCTCACCCTTGTCGTCTTTGGCCCCACGAGCATAAAGCGCTCCGTCGCGTACCTCCGGCTCGAACGGGGGAGATGTCCATAGTTCCAGCGGCTCAGGCGGCTGTACGTCGTAGTGGTTGTAGAAGAGCATCGTGCGCTCCGACCGCCCCCTGGCCCGCCCCACCACGATGGGGTTGCCCGGCGTCTCGAACTGCTGCACCTCGAAGCCGTGTCGCTCCAGTATCGCGGCCACCCGCCCGGCGCACTCCGCCATGACCGCGCGGTCAGCCTTAGCCGATACGCTTGGTACGCGGCAGAGCTTGGCTGTTTCGTCTATGTAGTCGTTGAGCCTCTCCTCCAGGAATGTATCGATCCGCCCTGCTATGTCCGTCATGCTAACGCTACCTTTCTATGGCAATCCCTTTTGTTTTCCCTGGCCCTCGTGACCTGGGTGACCAGGATCATACTCGCTCGCTATTGGCGTGTCAATCGTACGCCCTAAAGCCGCTTCATTTTGGTATACTTTTCGTGATTGCCTTCTCATATTCAGCACGTTGCACTCTATAGTGAAGGAGATATATTTGTGCTAACAAGATTGGTGCGGTCAACTTACGTAGCTAATAAATATCGTATGATTGCCCTCACGTGCCTGCCCGTGTTGGCTTTCCTCCTCGTCTTGTTCGCTATTCACCCACACCCAGGCTATGCCCGGTATCCAGCGGATCGTTCCAACCTATCTGCATCCATGAGGATAGCCGCTCCAGGCCTGTCCGATGCGTTCGGCCTCGACCCCACGTTCGGGGTTGGTGGTAAGGTGACGACCGGCCTCCACGTACAAGGTTCGGGCTATGCGGAAGGCGTCG
This sequence comes from Chloroflexia bacterium, assembly GCA_049580985.1. Classification (GTDB taxonomy): domain Bacteria; phylum Chloroflexota; class Chloroflexia; order QHBQ01; family JADMIH01; genus JADMIH01. Next base: position 3,308 of record JBAURA010000602.1, on the reverse strand, counting down.
TAATCCAGCCCGACGGCAAGATCGTGGTCGTAGGCTCGTCCACTCTCGGCTATAACGTCGCATATACTGACATGACCGTTATGCGCTTCCTCCCGGACGGCTCCCCCGATACCGGGTTCGGCAATGGTGGCAAAGTCGCCACCGATTTCTCCGGGCGGGCGGATGCCGCCGTGGCTGTTGTCTTACAGAGCGACGGCAAGCTCGTGGTGGGTGGGGCCTCATCCACCTCCCTCCTGGCAGGCTTCCAGGACGATTTCGCCCTGGTTCGCTACAATCCCGATGGGTCCATAGACTTCTCCTTCGGCACCAATGGCCGCGTGCTCACCGACTTCGACTCGGCCCAGGACGACATCATGGCCCTGGCCCTCCAGCCGGATGGCAAAATAGTGGCGGGCGGGTTGGCCGCGCGGGGCACGGGCAACAGAGACTTTGGGCTGGTGCGCTATAACCCCAACGGCACCATCGATACGGACTTCGGTACCGGCGGCAGAGCTATGATCAATTTCGATAGCCAGGTGAACAATGACGACCTGTTACAGGATATTGAGCTTCAGGCCGATGGCCGGATCGTCCTGGCTGGTAGCGTCTATCTTACAGAGGGCACATCCGCGTACTACCATTTCGCGCTTGCCCGGCTGACCTCTAGCGGCACGCTCGATACAACTTTCGACACCGACGGCAAAGTGGTCGGTTTGCGAGATACAAGCGCCAACGCTGTGGCTATCGATACCAGCGGCAGGATCCTCGCTGCCGGTCGAGACAGTGCCGCCGGCAACGACTCCAACTTCGCGCTTGCACGCTATGATACCAACGGCACACCCGACCCCACCTTCGACGGCGATGGCTGGTTGACCACCAGCTTTGGCCCTCTGGGGCAGGAAGTAGTGCGCGATCTGGCCCTCACACAGGACGGTAAGATCGTTGCGGCGGGCCTCGGCTACGATACTACCTACGATTTCGCCCTTGCCAGGTACAACCCCAATGGGTCTCTCGACAATTCGTTCGGCGCTGCCGGTAAGGTGCTCACCGACTTGTACGGCCATGCTGATGGCATAGATGCCATAGCCCTGGACGCTGTAGGCGGCCTGGTGGCGGCGGGCCTTTGCGAGTGCCTCCATCTGCCGGAGCGCCCTTTCGCGCTGGCGCGCTACACCTCAAGCGGCAATCTCGATCCTGCTTTCAGCGGCGATGGCAAGCTGGTTGTTATCCCTGTGAGCGACACCGATGACCAGGCGCGGGCGCTTGCCCTCCAGGCCGACGGCAAGATATTGCTGGGTGGACAAGTCATCTCGGATGAGTGCTCCTCTCTATGCCCCACTTCTGATTTCACGGTGGCCCGCTACAATTTCGACGGCACCTTAGACACCGGCTTCGGCAGCGGCGGTTTCGTCAGCACCAACCTCAGCCCTAACAATTATGATGTTCTGCGCGATCTGGCCGTGCAGACCGACAACAAGATCGTGGCCGCCGGGCGGGTATATTCCAACCTGTCGGATGAGAACTTCGGCCTCGCACGCTACAATATTGATGGTAGTCTCGACCTGGGGTTCGGCATAAGCGGCACGGTCTCCACCGATTTCGCGGGGGAGCGCGACCTCCTTTCGAGTATCGACCTCCAGCCCGACGGCAAAATCGTGGCTTCTGGCGCTACCGGCGTCATACCTGACTTCAAGTTTGCCCTTGCCAGGTACAACCCCAACGGCACCCTGGATACAGATTTCGGCATGGGTGGCAGGGTTGTCACCGATATCCCCGGTATCAACGAGCAGGCCCTTGCCGTAGCAGTCGCTCCCGACGGTAAGATTATAGCTGCCGGGCGCGCCTACGGTGGTTCTACGGGTACCGACTTCGCCGTCGTCCGCTATAATCCCGACGGTTCCCCAGATGCGACCTTCGGCGCTGGCGGCATAGTCGTCACCCACTTTGCATCGCTGGAAGATGTAGCTCAATCTGTCGCCGTGCTGAGTGACGGTAGAATACTGGCTGCGGGATATAGCGGCCCCAGCTCGGCATACGATTTCGCCCTGGCTCGGTACAACACCGACGGCACCCTCGACATGAGCTTCAGCGCGGACGGTAAGGTTCTCACCGATTTCGGCGGTACATCCGACCAGGCAAGCGCCCTGCTCCTGGACGCCGGTGGAAAGCCGGTTGCCGTAGGTAGTTCATCAGGCGACTTCGCCCTCGCGCGCTACAACGCCGACGGCACTCTTGACCCCGCCTTTGGAGCGGGAGGCCTCATCATAACCGATATATTGGGTGCCGACACCGCCCAGGCGGCGGCCCTAACCCCCGATGGCCGTATAACCGTGGCCGGCTACACATACGCGCCCTCCACGCGGGCCGACTTCGCCCTCGCGCGCTATGGCAATGACACGCTCATCCCCACATCCACCCCCGCGCCCACGCGTACTACAACTCCCGTTATCACCGTCACACCCACCGCTACATCCACACGCACGGCCACCCCTCCGCAGATAACATCCACGCCCCAGCCAACCCAGCCTGCCTCGACCGCTACAAGCTCATCTACTCGTACTTCAACACCATACTCCACACCTACGAGCATCGCCACCATAACGGTAACGGCCACTGTCGTCGCCGGTACAGCTACCCCCACCGCGTGCTCGATCCAGTTCACCGACGTGCCGCCCGGCTCCACCTTCTACGACTTCATCCGCTGTATGGCCTGCCGTGCTATCATCAACGGCTACTCAACCGGCTGCGAGACAGGCAACCCATGCTTCCGCCCGAACAACAACGTCACCCGCGGCCAGCTATCCAAGATCGTAGCCAACGCCGCCGGTTTCTTTGAGCCTTCCGGCGCTCAACAGTTCGAGGACGTGCCCACCGGCTCTACCTTCTTCGACTTCGTATGGCGGCTGGCTGATAGAGGCATCATCAACGGTTACCCATGCGGCGGGCTGTTTGAGCCGTGCGTGCCCCCCGGCAACCTCCCCTACTTCCGCCCCAATGCCAACATCACCAGGGGGCAAATCAGCAAGATTGTGTCCGAGGCCGCGGGCTTCAACGATACCCCCGGTGCCCAACAGTTCGAGGACGTAGTGCCTGGCTCCACCTTCTACGATTGGATCTGGCGCCTGGCCGACCGTGGCATCATGTCAGGCTACCCATGCGGCGGGCCGGGAGAGCCGTGCAACCCGCCAGCTAATCTGCCCTATTTCCGCCCCGGCAACAATGCCACCCGTGGTCAGGCGAGCAAGATAGTAGCCAATACCTTCTTCCCTGATTGCTCCCGCTTATCCCGCTAATAAATGTGAAAAATATTCTCCCAACCTCTATCTATC
>JBAURA010000601.1:0-1620 GCA_049580985.1 Chloroflexia bacterium | reverse complement strand
GTTGGCCCCGGCGCGGTCTTCAGGGACATCATCGCCAGTGGCACCGTGCCGATCACCCGCCTCGAAACGATCTTCCGCCAGCCGGAGGGGAGCGCCATCATCTCGAACGCGCACCTGATCAACGCGGGCGAGACGCCCATGTACAGCAAGCAGATTACCGACTTCTTCTTTTTCAACCAGCCCAACCCCGCCGAGTGTGCCGCGCTGGTGGTGGACCTGGCTACGAAGCGGGTTCCCGACAAGTTCGGCCTGAACCCGATGGAGGATATCCAGGTGCTGGCCCCGGTCTATGCGGGCGTGTGCGGCATCGAGGCGCTCAACGCCAATTTGCAGGCCACATTGAACCCGCCGGCGCCGCACAAGGACGAGCGGCGCTTCGGTAATCGCGTTTTCAGGGTCGGAGACAAGGTGATGCAGGTAGTCAACGACTACGACCGCCAGGTGTCGAACGGCGAGTTGGGCCGCATCGTGCGCATCGACCTGGAGGAGCAGTCGCTGCACGTCAGCTTCGACGGCGAATTGGTGGTCGAGTACACGTTCCAGGAGCTGGACGAACTGACCCATGCATTCGCGATCTCTGTGCACAAGGCGCAAGGCAGCGAATACCGCGCCGTCATCATCCCCATACTCCCGCAACAAGGACGGCTGCTACAGCGCAACCTGCTCTACACCGCCGTCAGCCGGGCGAGAAACCTGGTAGTGCTCGCCGGCTCGCCCGAGGCCCTGAAGCAGGCTGTGCACACCGACAGCTCCACCCGCCGCTATTCCGGCGTCGTCGAGCGCCTCCGCCGCCCCGACTGATGGATCTTGAGCATGAATATACGTAAAAGAGCGTATTAGAGTGTTACATTCCCGCCGAATGTATTGACATGACCCCTGGGCCTCTGCTAGTATCTGCGGGAGTCTTTCCGGCGCAACCGGGGAAAGACAGAGGCACATACGGCAATTTGCAAGGAGGAACCGTCATGTCACAAGGCTCAAATCGCTCGCGCAAACCAGGGTTCAGGTGGTTCGCGCTGCTCATTATTGTGTTATCTATCGCATCGCTAACGGCGGTACGCCCACCGGAGTCCGCCGGTGCGGCCTCAGAGTTCACCCTCAGGCAGTACCGCGCCTGGATGGAGCAGGCCCGCGTCAAGTACCCATATCCGCAGAGCGTGGATAAGATGTGGCGCGTCATGATGTGCGAGTCGGGTGGGAATTCTTATGCTTCCAGTCCCAGCGGCACCTACAAGGGACTTTTCCAGTATCACAACAACACCTGGAAAGGGAGTTGGAACCCGTATCGCACTAACAAGATCTGGGACGCAAAAGCGCAGATATTCGCCACCGCCAGGGCCTGGAGCATAGGTATGCAGAGCCACTGGAGTTGCTATTACATCACCTCAGGCAGGTGAGAGGTCGGGGGATTGGGGATTAAGGGATTAGGGCTAAGGAAGCACAATACACCACGCATAGACTAGCGAAAAGGCGACCCTTTTGGGTCGCCTTTTCTGCATAATGTGTCTGATCCTTAACCCCTTAACCCCTTAACCCCTTAACCCCCAATCCCTAATCTCCAATCCCCAATCCCAACCTCTGGTCCCCGATCCCCAGCAAAGCGTTTGCCTTTTCCAGAGC
>JBAURA010000600.1:0-4084 GCA_049580985.1 Chloroflexia bacterium | reverse complement strand
CGACAACAAGGAGCGCGCGCCGCTGCCGCTCTTGCGCGCGCGTCCGCCCTGTCGCCTGTTGATAGGCGCCGCCTGTGTTCGGTTTTTCTCGCGCCTGATAGTCATATCGTGTACCCGGTTACGCTATGCGCTCCGCGACCCGCAGCTTGGCGCTCCGGCTGCGCGGATTGCGCCCTGCTTCCTCGGCGCTCGCCTCTATCGGCTTGGTGTTGATCGCCCGCAGGGTGGGCTTGCGCCCGCACATACAGACTGGGTATTCGGGTGGGCAGATGCACCCTTTCTGCTCCTGCCTTATGAACAGCTTGACGATCCTATCCTCCAACGAATGAAAGGATATCACCGCCAGGCGGCCCCCCGGTGCCAGCACGCGCACCGCCGCTGCCAGCCCCTCTTCCAACACTTCCAACTCCCGGTTCACCGCGATCCGCAGGGCCTGGAACGTCTTGGTGGCCGGGTGGATCGCGTTCCGAGTGCGCCCGGCTGTGCGACCACCTACCGCCCCATACACTACGCTTTCCAGTCCGTCCGTGGTGGTAATCTCCCCTCGCCCGCGAGCTTCCACTATCCGTCGTGCTATACGGCGAGAGGCCCGTTCTTCGCCATACTTGTAGATCAAGTCGGCCAGGTCGCTTTCAGGCAGGCTGTTCACCAGGTCAGCCGCCGTCACAGGCCCGGAGGGGTCGAGCCGCATATCGAGCGGCCCACCCGCCCTGAACGAGAAGCCGCGTTCCGGCGTGTCTAGCTGCATCGAGGAAACCCCCAGGTCGAGCAGGACTCCACCTGCGGGCGCGAACCCCTCACGTTCCGCTATGCTATCCAGGTTGGAAAAGTTGGAGCGCACCAACCGGGCGCGCCCCTCATCTATGTACGGTTGTAGTCGCTTCGTTGCCAGTGCCAGCGCGGTCGGATCGACGTCTAACCCCAACAGTCTGGCGCTTGGCGTCTGTGCCAGGATTGCCCAGGAGTGCCCACCCGCGCCCACCGTGCCGTCTATGTATGCCCCGCCCTCCCGGACCTGCAATCCCTCCAACGTTTCATTCAGAAGCACGGGCACGTGCGGTGCGACGGGCGTCAGCGCTGCATCATCCACGTAGACCCCATTCTATCCCGCGATCCACACCCCGGAATCCGCATTGCACCATCAATACTGGCCTGAGAGGTGGGATGAGATCACGTCCACGTTCTGCTCGATGTTGCTGTCGAGGGTCTGCCACGATTCGGTATTCCAGATTTCGATGTAGCTCCCGACTCCTATGATAGAGACGTCGCCGGTGATGGAGGCATACTGGCGCAGGTGGTCGGCGATTATGATGCGGCCCTGCTTGTCGATTTCCACAGGCTCGGCGGAAGCATAGATAGCGCGGCGCAGGTTACGGGCATCGACGTCGCCGGTAGGGAGCGCCTCCAGCTTGGCGGCGAGTGGCTCGAACGCCTCCTGGGTGAAGAGGTAGAGGCACCTGTCGTTGCCCCTGGTCAGGATCAACTCGCCGGACAGGCGGTCGCGGAAGCGCGCAGGCACTGCCACGCGGCCTTTGTTGTCCATAGAATGTTCGAATCTACCCAGGAACATGAGTGCTAATGCTTACTCCGTACTGCTTACTGCATATTGCTCATGTCGTTTGCCGTTGGTCGCCCAACAAGAGTTTTCCACATTTCTCCCCACATTTCCCCACTTTTCGCCACTTTTTCCACACTTTTCCTCATTATAGGCTCTTCTGGGGGCTTTGCAAGCATTTCCACACTATTCACCAAAGAAAGCCTGATCGGCTCGTAGGGGCACCCCTAGTGGGTGCCCTGTTTACATACCTGGATCTTTCCCCACCAGGGCACCCACTAGGGGTGCCCCTACGGCTTGGGTAGGCGATATTAGTGGGTGGCGCGAGCGCGCTCCGAGGCGCTGGCGTGGGCCAGGCTCTCCAGGCCGTCGTCCAGGGTGGCTAACTGCACATAGCCGTGCCTGCGCTCCAGGGCTTGCCTGAGGAGGAGATCGGTGAGGCGGGGGTTCTTCGGCAGGAGCGAACCGTGCAGGTAGCACCCATACGCCCGCTTATAAACCGCGCCCTCTGTGCCGTCTTGGCCGTTGTTGCCGCCCCCGATGATCGACTTACCCAATGGCTTACACCCTTCGTGCAGGTATGTGCATCCTGAATGGTTCTCGAAGGCCACAATCGAGCCCACGCCCGGCAGATCCGACTCAATGAGCACGTTGCCGATATAGCGCTTGTTGCCCGCGTCGGTATGGGCGTCGAACAGGCTTATGCCGGGCAGGTCATCCGCATCGAAGGGGCGATAGTAATGCCCAAGTAGCTGGTAGCCGCCGCACACGCTCAGGATAACCGCCCCGCGCTCCACAGCCTCCTTGAGCGCGTCACCTTTCTGGCCCTGTAGGTCGTGCGACACGGCGATCTGCTGCTTATCCTGCCCACCGCCGAAGAAGAAGAAGTCGTAGTAATCGGGGTCGATCCTGTCGCCTATGCTCACTTTATCGACGAGCACATCGATCCCTCTCCACTGGGCGCGCCTGCTCAGCGCGAGGATGTTGCCTCGGTCGCCGTAGATGTTCATCAGCTCAGGGTAGAGGAAAGCGATTCTAAGGTCCATCAGTCCTCCCAGAACTGAGAGCCAACCCAGCCCCTGCCATACAGCATCTTGCGGAACTCAAGCATGGCAGTATAAGTAGGTAGAACGTACAGGGTCTGGCCCGTGGGGAGCTTGGAGATTGCCGCCTCCAACCCGCCATCGAGCGACCTATCGACGTGAATCAGCGCGGTATCAACCCCCGCGTACTTCAACCGCACCGCCATATCGTCAGCCCGGATGCCGGCCACACCCACGCGGGCCACACCCTGTGGGGCGGTTGCCAGCGTCTCAAAATCGACATCCCACAGCCACGACACGTCGCGCCCGTCCGCGATCAAGTCATTGATGATAATAAACAAGTGGCGACCACCGGAGCCTATGCTATCCCCTCCTCGTCGCCCACCGTCCACCGTCCACCATCCACCGTCCACCACCTCTCGTCCTTCGTCCTCCAAAGGAAACAGCATCCTGATCACTTCGTTGAATCCCACAGGGTTCTTCACCAGGGCCATCAACAGGCTGCGGTCGCCTTCGCCCGGTATGGGCACGCGCTCGATGCGTCCAAAGGCTGCGGTGAAGCTTTCGAGGCCGAGCTTTATGTGGTCCAGCGACACGCCAAAAGCCAGGGCGGCAGAGACGGCTGCCAGGGCGTTATAGACGTTGTAAAAGCCCGGCACTCTCAACTCGATCTCAAGCTTGCCTTGCGGCGTGCTGAGGTGGAGTTGGCTACTGTCTGTGCCGTTGAGGCGGATGCGCTCGGCGCAGATGTCGGGTCTGGGGCGCGCGAGGCCGCACTGAGGGCACGACCAGTGCCCCAGGTGCGAGAGGAGCACCTGGTCGTATTCAAGCCGGCTGTTACAGCGCGGGCAAGAGATCGAGTCGGCAGCATGGGGCAGTTCTCCCAGCGCATAGCGGGAGTCTCCCACTCCAAAGGTGATCGTACGTGCGCGCAGATTGGGCGCTAAACTGAGGGCCGCAATCGCGGGGTCGTCAGCATTGAGCACGAGAGCGGCAGCGGGGCTGAGCCTGTGCAGCGCCGCGCGCCACTTGCTGTATATGGTGTCAAGCTCGCCGTACCTGTCAAGCTGGTCTCGAAACAGGTTATTGAGCAAAAGCACTTTCGGCTTCACAGCGCCGAGCACGGCGGGCATAGCCGCCTCGTCCACCTCGAACAGCCCCGAACGGTAGCGGCGAGGCAAGCTCCCGGCGGGCGATGCCGCCTCCACCAGCGCCGAGATCAGCCCGCGCTCCAGGTTGGAACCCGAACGGTTATGCAGTGGAACCAGTCCCGCGGCCTCCAGGATCGAGCCAAGCATGCGAGTGGTAGTCGTCTTGCCGTTGGTGCCGCTCACCACCAGCGAGCCTGCCGGCAGTTGCCGCGTGATGTCGCGCAGCACCCCAGGATACACCGTCTGCGCAACCAGGCCGGGCAACGCCGTGCCCCCGCCGCGCCCCAGCAAGCGCGTCGCCAGCGCCGACACCTTACCGGCGGATATGGCTATTG
>JBAURA010000599.1:0-3323 GCA_049580985.1 Chloroflexia bacterium | reverse complement strand
GGTATAGGTACAAGTACAGCGCCGGAACCGGGCATAGAGGTCTTGAGCCTTTCTAAAATGAACCTGCGGAGTAACTGAGATTACCGCGTGGGAGTAGGGGGCATGCCTTCTATGGAGATATCGCCTCTGTTCAGCGTGCATCCAGTTATAGATGCATAATATGAGCCATTATAGCAGGGGCGATTGCCGGTTGTCAGTTGTTGGTAGTCGGTAGTCGGAGGAGGTGTAAGAGGAATCTGATCTAGTTATGGAACTGCCTTTAGTAAGCAGATCAGATTCTGGTGCGTGGGAACCTAACCTTTGATGGAACCTCCTTAAGTCGGAGGTTAGGTTGTAGGTAAGCATCAGGCGTCACTTACGTTTGGCTCATGAAGGAAACTAGTGCAAAGCCACTATGACGCCGACCAAATTCCATTTTGTCATTCTGAACGAAGTGAAGAATCCGATGGATAGAGATTATTTACGCTGCCGAAGATAAGGCTTGCCTCAGACATGCTCTTGCCCCACCGGATTCTTCACTTCGTTCAGAATGACATGCCCTCCGTTGGTTCGGGCTACCAGGCATCTGGTTTGCCGTTGCACTATTTTCACTCATGAGCCATTAGCCTTACGTTTCACGTTTCACGTTTTACGCTCTTACCGACAACCCCCCTAACAGCCGTGGTGCAAATGTGGATAAGTCGGGGCCTGGGGTTGTGGATAGCGGGCCGCGAGGCATACGTGCGTTGTTATACTTCGGACGAATCGCCCTTGCGGGGCTTGCGGTCGCAGCGGTGAGCAACAAAGGTGGCGAGAGTGGCAGGACGCAGGCTCCGGCCCCTGGATCGGGTTCCATACGATGCTTGGACGTATCTCAGCGCGGACAGGTGTTCGCCGGAATAGCGCAGAGGCTCCCGAAGGCGAGCAGGCTCGTAGGGTAAAGATGGCATTTGCCTCGTTCCTGGTATGGGGGCGTGCCCGGCGGTCTACTCGCCCACTCCATGTCGATGAAGTGGCAGAGGATGAGGCGACACCCAGTCGCTTCGAGCCTGTGCGATTGAGCCAGGTGGAGATACCGGGCGGGCGGACGCTCTTCGCGGGGCGAAGGTCGAGGGCGCAGGCCCTGCCGGTCCGAGGCAGATTCTCTCGGCCAGGCGAGGCCGCCGAGGATAAATCTGAAACCGGCTCGAAGCGCAAAGCCAGGGCCGGTGCGGGGCGGCTGTTCGACAGGGCGCTGCTGGCGCTCGAAGTGGCGGGCGCGCTGGTGATAGCGTGGTTGGCCTTCCAGTACATTTACACTGTCTATATCGACACAGGCTCGCGGCGACTGTCGGGGTCGGGCGGAAACTCAGTGATTGCTCCCCAGGTGGGTAGGGCGACCAGCACATCCACCCCAATCCTGCTGCCCACGGCTACTCGCTTCGCTGAGACGTTGCCGCCTATCACCGGCTACGGGCCAGGGGAAGACGATGAGGCCGCGACTCCTGGGCGGGGAACGGCGTCGCCGACAGGCAGTGCAGTTCACAAGAGCACGGCCACACCCGCGCCCACGACCACAGTCGAGCCTCAGTTGCTGCTACCGTCGCGGCTGCGCATACCGATGATGTTCCTGGACAGCCCGGTGCACGAGGTGACGATCAACCTGGGCGAGTGGGAAGTGTCACCGATGGATATAGGGCACCACGCGGGCACGGGCAACCCCGGCGAGGTGGGCAACGTGGTGCTGGCGGGACATAGGGACATCAACTCAGCGCTGTTCCGCGAGTTGGACAGGCTAAAGCCGGGGGATGAGATATTCGTGAGCAACGGCCTCGGAGAGTACCGCTACATAGTGCAGGAGAGCTTCGAGGTCAGCCCGGACCAGGTGTGGGTGATGGAACCGACGGTGGACAAGCGGGTGACGCTGATCACCTGCACGCCCATCGGCCTGGCGACGCGGCGGTTGGTGGTGCTGGCGGTGCTGGAGGAAACGGAGAGCGGGAAACGCGAAACGCGAAACGCGATGAGCGAAACGCGAATCAGTGCATCTCATGCAATCTTTGTGGATCTTGGCGTACTTGGGTTCATGATGGTTACGTCTCGCGCATCGCGCATTGCGTTTCGCGGGTTGGGGTCAGGAGGAACAGGATGAAAGAGTACAACGCATACAGAGGTGAAAGGCGCACGTTGCGAGATGTGCTGTTCTTGCTTGGGATCGCGATTGCGCTGGGGTTTGGGTTGGCGCTGTCCTCGACCGCACTGGGGGCCGGGTTGCGGCAGAGCGCGGACGGCGATATCAGCGGCACGATCACGGTGGCGGGTGGCAACGCTGCCGGCATTATGGTCGAGCTTCACCAGCGCGACAACAAGCAGGCCGACACCCTGCTGGCGACTACCACCACCGACGCTAGCGGCGTGTACCATTTCGCCGGGCAGAGCAGCGCGCCCAGCGACGCCTACTACCAGGTGAAGGTGACGGGCGGCAAGGGGATGCTGGCCGTGTGGTACTCCTTTCCGATCATCTACCTGGACGGGCAGAACTTCACCGTGCCTTCCATAGAGATGTCGGACGTGAAGCTGACCCAGCCCGCGGACAATGCGAAGATAGGGCTGCCGGGCAAGCTGACCTGGCAGGCGCGGCGGTCGGGCGAGACGTTCCGCGTGTACATCTACGAGGCGGCGAACCTGGGCAAGGCGCTGCTCGACAGTGGAAGCCTGGGCATGACCAGCGAATACTCGCTGCCGGATGGCGCGCTCGCGCCCGGCAATTACGAGGCGGTTGTGCAGGTGCGCGACGCGGTGGTGGGATACGGCGTCAGCCAGGCGCATTTCCGCTTCTCCATAGTGGCGGGCGGGACTATCCTCGAGGAGCCGACCCCAGGCATGACCGAGGGGGAGGGGGAAGCGGAGCCGTCGGGCCAGCCCACGGAGACCGCCCCCCAGCCGTCCGGCCAGCCGGAGCTTGACCTGCATCTCACCGCCGACAAGACCGAAGTGCAGCCAGGGGACACCATAATCTTCAAGATCGAGGTGACCAACAAGGGGAGCCTGATCGCGCCCGAAGTGGTGGTGACGGACAAGCTGCCCGCGAGCGTGAGTGTGGACGTGGGCCTCACAAAAAGCTCTACCGGCCTGGTGCTAGTTGAGGGCAACAGCGTCACTGCCCAGTTAGGCGACCTGGCCCCCAACGACAAGGTCGTGGTGGAGGTACCGGCGAAGGTAGCAACGGGCGCAACCGGCAACGTGAGCAATCAGGCTTCGGCGCTCTACAAAGGCGCGGCCAACCCTGCTCTCTCCAACGCTTACATAGCGCAGGTGGCCCAGACAGCCGCGCCGCCTGAGGGGCCGCAAACACAGCCGACGAG
>JBAURA010000598.1:0-1969 GCA_049580985.1 Chloroflexia bacterium | reverse complement strand
ACCCCGATGGTGCCGTCGCCTGATTCCAGGTTGCCCATCGCTTTGCCTATGACCGAGCCGAAGACCGTTTGCTTGGGGTCGGCTTTCATCGCCACGCCCGGCGTGCTGCTGGCTACCAGCAGGTCGCCTATGTGGATTGCGCCGCCCTCTGCGTTGACCTTGATCTCCTTGTACGCGCCCGACGTAACGACCCCGAAGTAGTCGCCCGGCCTGATGGCAGTGGCGCTGTGATCGTGGTAGCCTGTGTAGGGCCTGGTGCCTTCGCGGGCGTTGGGGTCTGCCGGGATGTAGCGATGGTAGACGACGCCCGCTACCGAGGTGCTGTACGCGCCCTGTGAGCGGTCAGCGCCGACCAGCGGGGCATCCCCGATCTGAGATGGGCCATCAGGCGCGGAGGTCATGGCGGCTACTTCGCCGGGGTGCAGGTCGGAATCGCCCGTATTCTGCATGATGACTACCAGCTCGCAGCCGGTGCAGTTGCCCTCCACCTGGAGGTCGCCCCCGATAAAGGAGTCGTTGCCGGGGTCATCGCCGGGGCCGCCAACTCCCAGGCCGTTCATCCCATCCACGACGTACACGCCATAGGAGTTGAGGACGTTGTCCTGGCTGCCTATCCACGCGCCGTTGTCGTGGTCGCCTATGGCGATCAAGCCTACGCTGTTGTCCGCGCCCTGGCCGCCGGCATAGACGCCAACGTTGAGGGTGTCGATGGTCCTGCCGAGGCCGGTAGCTTGCCCGTACCCGGCCACCCCGGCGCTACGCGGTGAAACGCCTAGACCGAGCAGTCCTGCCCCGTTATGAAGGGTGGCTTTGGCGACTATGGGCGTGTAACCCGCTTCTATAAAGATACCCGCCAGGCGGCGTGCATTGTCGATGAACTTCGACATCTGACCCCTGGTGACGCCGGCCCCTGGCCGGTAGTAGGGTCTGCCCTCCGAGTCGCACGGCTCGCCTGCCCCACCGCAAGCATACCCCGTCACCAGATCCTGCTGGTAGATCCTGTTGATGAATTCGTAGAATGTGTATCCGCTGGGCACGTCCGTGAAGCACGGCAGGATCGGGCAGGTCGCCTCCGGGGCCAACTGCCCGCCGGGGCCGTCGCCTGCCTGTGCGCTGCTCGCGCCGGAGGCCGTAGACGCGGTCTCCATACCCAGGAGAGCGGCGCTGGCCCTATTTTGTGCGTCGATACTGGCCTGGTCCGTACCGGGCGCACCGCTGTCGCTCGCGGTGTGGGCGATAGTTGCGTTCCCCGGCGCTGTGGCGGCGCTGGACACCGAGCCGCCACCACCTGTCGAGATAGCGAGGGCTGCTACTCCGGCGAGGGCTGCCATGCCCCAGCGATAAAATAGAGACTCTACGTGTTGCTTCTTCATCCTCTTCTCTCCTTTTCTGGCCTTTTACATGCGTGCATACCCGCTGGCCGAGCATAGCGTACGTCCGCGCATTCCACGGCGCGTATTCCCATAACAAGGGGAGCATCCGAGCAGCCATTGGGCTGAATCAGATAGCTCCTATATCTCTCCCCGGCCTCTATCTTAGATCAACGAACGGGCGGATCGTGGGTTTTTACCCACAGTAGGGGAAATGGAAATGGGGACGAAGGACGAAAGACGAAGGACGAAAGACGAAGGCTAACTACCTTCGTCCTTCGTCCTTCGTCTGCGCTAATCCTACGTCGTCACGCAGAAGTAGATTACCGATTGGTGTCCGCTGTAATCGCCCTGGAAGGTGATGGCCCACCGTCCAGGCGTAAAGTTGAAGTCGATTGGTATGTCGAGGTAGAAACCGCCGGCGTCCGGGACCCGGAACGATGGCCTGGAGGTACCTACGGTGCTGCCATCGGGGGCTGTGAACCAGAGTGATAGATCTTCCTGGGGAGTGAAGCCCCAGGCGGTCACGCGGATCGTCTGGCCGGGCCGGGCGCTGGTAGGCGCGGCGCTGCCGTCGCGGGAGGCGCTCACGTCGCAGC
>JBAURA010000597.1:0-10938 GCA_049580985.1 Chloroflexia bacterium | reverse complement strand
CGAATAGGTTGAACTGCAAGGCAGATCAGAAAGGTACGAAACACCTCCCAAAATGGGGATCTGATGGGCAATTTCAAAGTTCGAGGTTCCATGTCTAAAATTCCAGGTTCCAGGTTGGCAGAATTGTGCAGGTTGTCGTACCTCCCTGCGCGTATTTGAGACGCCAGATCAACAAGTCACCTGACTAACTCTATTGACTCCATTGATATGCACGAAAAGGCGATCCAGTCCGGCAATGAAGGTGTCGACGTCCGATGGGCTCATATGACACCCGCCGCCCGGGCCGATAAACTGCGCGGCTTCTTCTTTAGTGATTGGGTAATAGCGAGCGAAGATTTCCAGCGCCGTCCAGATGAACACTCCGTTGCGCTTCGGGTGGGTCCACACCGTGAAGAGCATGTTATTGCGGTTTCGTGGCCACGTATACATGACACAGTACGGGAAGAGCTTCCACGCCAATCCATTTCGCTCGGCAGCAGCACGGATGGCTCGGAACTGGGGCCCGATTCCGTTAGCATCCGCGGCGGCGCAGAGCTCATCGAGAGTCCACTTGGGCCGCGCAGACGTCGATGCGGGCGGCGCCGTCTCAACCACCGGGAGCTCGCGCAGCAGAATCTTTGCACCACCGGGGACGTCGAAAACATCAAAGAGGACAGCCTCAATGGGCATCTCGTATGTCTTGGAGAGATATTGTGCGAAGCGCTCGAAGTCGGTAGCGGCACCCGTGCCAACGACCATTATTTGTACCTCGCGAGGTGCGGACTCGGCTTCGCTCACCTGCCGCTGTTCGAGCAAAGAGCGGAGGGTGGTGTCCACCCCCCGGCTTGCCAGGTACGAGTCGACATTGCTGGCGATGTCTTCCAGGGGCATCTCGCTGATGCAGGACGCATAGTACAGGGCTTGAGAAACAGTCGAACTGGAGACTGCATCTGGCTTAATTTCGATGACGACGAAGCGGCCTAGCGGATCGAGAGCGAGAAGATCAAGGCGGCCGGCAGGCACGCGCATCTGACGATGGATTATGAAAAGGTCGTCGCGAAGAAGCGAGGGATCCTGCTCGATCAAATCCTCCAGGTCTTTCTCCAACCCTACATTGCCAGGTCTAAGCCTTGCCGGTTTGCCGTCTGCTACTGTCCAAAGTGCTACTTGCTGCATCGTGGGTACGCCTTCATCGAACTAACGTTTCAATTTTCAGGATTGCGATCTGCACTCAGAAAAATGATCATCTAATAAGCGGTCCGATAGCGGGTCTGCTAGGGAGATGTGAACTCGTATTTGCTTATCTACGTACTAGTGCTCCGATCTGATTGCAGCTTGCGACGGCTACGTTGTTCTGCGCGACGCTCGGCTCTGGCTTCTTCCTCGGCTTCTCGCTTCAATGCGGCCACAACTCTCTTTACCGTGTCGAACGATTGAGGGCTTAGCTCTTTGATTGCCAGCACATTTTGGTGGACTTCTCGGATATGAGGATCCTCTGTCGCCCAGCGTACAATAGCATCCTCATCCTCACCTTCACCCCCACTCGCACCATCACCAACGCGATTGCTATCCACGAAGATACTTGCGACTTCTA
The DNA here is from genome assembly GCA_049580985.1 of Chloroflexia bacterium. GTDB lineage: Bacteria > Chloroflexota > Chloroflexia > QHBQ01 > JADMIH01 > JADMIH01. The sequence continues at coordinate 9,365 of JBAURA010000597.1, read as the reverse complement.
TACCCAGAGCAACAGCAATGAGGCTAAGCTTTGCATAGGAAGGTTCCTTTACCGCGCCCTTTTCCAGTTTCATAATGTATGGGTGACTCAGGTTAGTGGCTTTGGCAAGGGCGTATGGAGACAGGCCCAACTCCAATCGGCGTGCTTTGAGCCTCTCCCACCATGGCATATGTGTCATCTAGAGAGTATACAACTTATCCAGCCACTATGCAACTATAGTTGCACTCAAGTAATAAGGACCTAACTGAACTTTGACCGCCATGCGGGGCCCAAAATCCTACCTGGTTATTGCAGGTAGAGCGTCCGATCTCAGTTGGACAGGAAACAATAATGAACTAGCTCTTTTGGCTGGTTGGAAGTTGGTATTTCTATCTCGCTGATCACCGGCCGTGGCCAGCCAGGGCGAGTTCATCGCATTTTAACTTCGGCTGGTGGTCACAATTATGCGGAGGCATTGAGCAATCGCTCTGCGATCTGCAGGATATCAGCGGGCCATACTGCTGCGGGTCTCGGCTGCTGTGTTGGTGTAACTTTGTCCAGGGGCCTGCAAGAGAGAATCATCTCACGCCACTGCTCAGGCCAGGCTTCTCGGCCGTAGACCGCCCCGAGCAGCGCACCGCAAATAGCCCCGTTGGTGTCCGTGTCTCCACCCGACCGCACGCTCCGCACTACCCCCTCTACTGCACCGGCTGAATTCACCAGTTGGTAGAAAACGTTCTGCAGGGCAATGAGCACCCAGCCCGCGTGGTTCATATAGTCACCCGGTGGTGATGTATACGCCTTTTCAAGCACCGCCATGACTGGCTCAGGTACTCCACGCTCCTGCGCCCAGGCAACCGCCCAGTTGTATACCTCTTTGGACGTGCCTCCCTCGGCCACAGCATGAGCAATGGTTGCCGCAAATATGCCTGAAGCGGCCTGGCATACCGGGTGCGGATGGGTGAGCGAAGCATCCGCGCGTGCGACATCGTCAACTTCCGAAGGCAACCTCTGCCAGCCCCAGATGCCGATTGGGCTCACCCGCATGAGTGCCCCGTTCGCCTGGCTGGTGGCGCTGGCAGCGGACCGGCAGATGGCGGCACAACGGTGCTCAGCAACATGGTGAGGTTTGACAGGTCCCAGCGCCTGGGTCGTTGTACCGCCAATATCGAACGGACGGCATCCAGGGTGGGCGCAAGATACATTGCCTTCGTGGTGCAGCCAACCGTGGTACCAGGAGGCATACAAGGACGCCACATCGTTAGCGTCGAAGCCACTCTTGCGCACAAGCGATCGGGCCAGTAAGAGTGCCAGCTCAGAGTCGTCCGTCGCCTGCCCTGCCATGATCCTGTGAGGCCCGCCGTCAGCGAGCTGTTTCGGTCCGCCATCCGGGTAGGAGCGGGCGATAGCGGCGGCTGATTGGAACTCAACGAGTGCTCCCAGACTGTCGCCGGCAAGCTGGCCGAGCAGGCACCCCTGCGCTCGACGTAGCACGGCGGTGCTATGAACAAGGCGCGCAGGTTCCAGGCGCACAGGGCTCACAGGACTGAGGTCCACCGGAGGAGCCGCGATACCGAACCCACTCTCATATACATTGCCCCAGGGACGGGCTGCCAATTCCGTCACCACATTCGGGTCACCACCGAAGCAGTAATGAGTGTGGCTGCGGCCTTCAAGGGTATAGGTCACCTCCGTACCGCGTTCGTTGACCAGGCGTCCACCTGCTCCTTTCAGCAAGGCGTGTCCCGCTCCATAGTCATAGTCGCCGGGCGAATTGAGAGAAACTGCCGCGATACCTTCAACGGCAGCCAGGGCCAACCGATAAGCAATGCTGGGAACATCTCGGAAGCGAGCCGCAGCCCTCCGCCCATGCAAATAGATCGCCATCGTCATCGGGCGCATCCACAGCGTAGACCACACCCAGCACCGGCTCGCTGGCCCGCAGCAGGGCAATAGAGACGGCGTGCCCACGGAAGCCCGCTTGCATCGATTCCGTGCCGTCGTTAGGATCCACCAGCCATATGTGGGTCTCTCCAGAGGTGGGAGGCTGGAAGGATGTTTCCTCGCCACGATAGCCCCATCCCGGGCGGGCTTCGAGCAAGCGCTCGCGTATCACGCGCTCAGCCACATCGTCAGCCGGACAATGGCCTTTTGGACCGCGAGGACCCTGTGGGCGAGCGCACTCGGCTCGAAGTATTGCAGCCGCAGCATGGGCGGCATCAAGGGCAACCTGTAGAATGGGTTCGTAAGAGGGACTAGTAAACATGGTGGAGAAATCCTACTTCCTGCGATTGAGGCCGTAGATTGTCTTTCATGTTAATACAATCTCTGCACATCTGAGTTATTATACAACCAGACACGCACAGCAATGCCACGCTGCTGATAGTAGGTGTTTGCTTATGGTTGCATATCTGGACAAATAGTGATCCAATAGCGCAAGGATTCATCAGCACACACCGAACACCTCCAAAATCGCCTACGATCAATGCCAATAGCCAACTTTTCAACGGCCAAAACAGTGGTAATTTTGACTACCAGTTTGACCACTTAGTTGACCACTACGGCAACAAACTTCGGCGGATTTCAGCGGACGGCTATAGCAAATTCGTTCTTTTTTCACGCATGAAATGGACCTCGGCGGACCCCTGTGGACCCCCTTCTTGGGGACTCTTAATCAGTGGGTTCAAGGTTCAAGTCCTTGGCGGCTCACCCAGATTTACGCACGAAAATGGCCCGAACTTCTGAGGTTTGGGCTTTTTGATTACTAACTGTAGCCAATAATGTAGCCAATGAGCACGAGTCGCTTAGGTGGTAGCGCCAAAGAGTTCTGCGGTGGGTCTTCTATATCGAAGTGTGCATTGATATGCTTGTAGGCAGATGCAAAGTCAGGCGTGAGGTGGATGTTAGTCGTTCCATATGTCTACTATTTCACATGGGGCCACTCATCGCCTGCTAGCCAGGCGTTGACTCCTGACCAAGCCTCTACATCCTCCAGAAATTGATTGTACTCATCACTGGTAAGTTCGACAGAAGCCTGCTCTTCGCCAAGAAGAGTGTTCGTCAGTTCTTGCTTCTCAAGCGGACACTGAAGTAGGAATTCATCGATCTCATCTTTTGTGGGAGGAGCGTCGACATCGCTGGCAACTGGCTCCCCGGACACTTCTAACGATCTCCGCCGAACATCTATCGTTGCTCCAATAATACGTGCGACTTCGCTTCGTAGATAGTTGATCTCATAGGTCTTTCGCATCTTGATCCTCCTGAAATGTTACGACGTAAGCAGCTTGCGACCAATAACTCATATACGGGCACTGCTGCGTGTTGAATAACACTACCTCACGAGTCCGGCGCGCTCTCGTCCGATCTTGTTTGGCTGACGAAGGCGCACCATTGCGCCAAAGGGCATTCTTCGCAGCGTGGTTTGCCAGGGACGCAGATCAGGGCAGCTAGGTCAATCAGAGCGTAGTTGTGCTGGGCCGGGTGGCGCTCGTCCAGAAAGTCGTGGGCGACCCGCCACGCCACTGGGTCTTCCCACGGGGCTTTTTCTGAGCGAAATCCCAGCAAACGCTTGAGCGCGCGGGCAGTTGATGTATCCACAACCGGGAACGGCTGTTCGTAAGCGAAAGCGAGAATGGCGCTGGCTGTGTAATCGCCTACTCCAGGAAGGCGTTTTAGTTCGACCAGAGTGGAAGGTATTTCTCCATTATGGCGCTCAACGATAGCGGCAGCAGCCTGACGGAGGAATCGGGCGCGCTTCACCAGCCCTAGCCACGCGAAGATGCGTTCAAGGTGCTCAGTATGGGCCTGAGCGAGCAGTTCAACAGTTGGGTACGCATCGAAAAGCTCCCTGAATGCTCGCTCGGCCTTTGCCACTTGGGTCTTTTGAAGAACTATCTCAGCGAGGAAAATCGCGTATGGGTTACGGGTTGATCGCCATGGGTAGTGGCGACCCTGACCCTTCCACCAAGCCTTTAGCTTAGCCCGAAGCGTCGGGTAAATCGAAGCTGGCAGCGCAGGCTCTTTCCCCCACTCGTTAGCGGTTCTCGTCACGCTGGTCCTCCGGCTTCGAATCAAGCGCACGCTTGAAGCGTTCGAGGTAAGCGCGCACGCTCACGGGGCGCACCTCGACCTCCGATGGAGCGGCGCGCAGACGCTTTAGCTCGATCAGACGGCGGATTACAATTGATTTTAGCTCGGACTCAAGCTTACGCCCCAAACCCTTGCTGTACTCGTGAGCCTGCTGGATGGGGAAGGGTAGGATCTTCACGAGGGTCTTGTTAGTAAGATAATTATGATCACGATCCAGGGCTAGCCCGGCGGTGTCTAGCGCGTCAACGATCTTGCGTACAATTTTCTCAACACGCGGTGTGGCCGCAGCGCCATCCTCCTCGAAGTTGCGAAGAGAAGTGAGAAACTCGTACCTCGGTAACATGGGTGGGGGATCGCCTCCTGAATGCCCGATGTAGAACATCGTGTAGTCAGCGTGTTCACACATAAATACGAAGTCATCATCCGCTAGGTCCACAGTGGCGTGATAAGGCAGGGTGCCACCGTACTGGGTGTTCTCCACAAGGGCCTGTTTCTTTTTTCGCTCGAAGAATTCCACCCAATCACGACGAACGCGATCATCATAGTTATAGTATTCGGTGAGCGCAGGGAACTGCCTCGCCAACACACATGTGACGTAGAAGCGGCCAGTCTTGCGGGACTCAAGGTCCGGTAGGCTCGATAGTAGAGCGGTCATGGCGGCGTTGTCCGATATGCCCGCCGCTCTAGACATGCTCCAATTTGGCTCTATTGCGCGACCGAAACGAGCACGCGAACCTTGCGCTATATACCAATTCAGCAAAGGGCCGAACACGCGCAGTTGCGTGGACTTGGCAGCCCCCGCGAAGACCGGCGCGCGCTCGCCTGCGGAAAGCATGCGCTCTAGGATCGTGCGCTCTCTGCGTATGCCTTCGCGAACCATCTCTCCGTACGCGTCGGGACGGTTATAGTGTCCGAACTCCCGCTCTTGCGGTGTGATCGTGCCATCGCGGAGATGCACCTGCGGCCTGGGAATCTGCTGATATGGAGCGCGTAGGTCGTAAGCCTTACCCGCAAACACAATCTCATCAACTCTGAATTGGACGACATCGGTAGCGCATCGCACCATGTGCTCGTACTCGGCCTCGCTAAGATCGGGGAACATGGCAGGGGCCAAAACCATACCCTTATAGGATGGATCATCAATGGTCTGGCGAGTGAAGGGAACGCTGTGCACCATATCAGCCTTACCCTCTTGCGCTGCCAGGAGTTGTGAGAGGCGCACATAGGCGACGCTATTGTTGAAAGTTACGATATTGGAGGTGTCTTCGTAGTAACCGCTGGCCGTTTGCAGGGCCAGCGTGCCAGCGTGCATACTGCCATCGCTACCAGAAACGACCAAACTCCCTCTAGCCTCGGCCTTGCGCTCAGGCGAGATGTCAACGACGCGGATGAAAGTTTCCCCAAAAACGCGGGCGCGAAGCGCGTCGCGCAGAGCGTCTTCGTCCCATTCAAGGTCCCTGCCCCGCTCGATTTGCGCGAGACCGGGAAGGTGGATCGCCTCATGCGGAAGGCTGAGGGCGCGGTAAACCATGCGCTCAAGATCGTGGTAGTCAGCTTCCAGTCGCTTCTGTGAGTAGGTGTCGGCCAGTTCGACCTGTCCTTCGACATTCTGGTGGCGAAGGATGGCTACGTCGCGCTCCACTTTGTCTATCATGTTGAGGATCAGCGCATGGAAGAGTTCGACCGGGTCTTCGCGAAGAAGCGCTTCAGCTGCTTGGCGAAGGACGGTTTCGCGATGCTCCTCGTAATAGTCTTGGGCGTCAATAAGGCCCGCGAGCGCAGTTGTGGTCTCCAGATACGGCAACATCTCATAGATGTCATCATTCGTGAGAGCGTTGCCAATGTGCAGGGTCGGGGTAAGGACATAGATCCGCCCGCGCTTTTCATCCTCCCGAAGCGCCTCGATCTTCCCCGCAGCTACCATCCGGTCGAGTATTTTGTAGTAAGCAGGGAGCGTTATGCCGTCCCCTAGCTCGACTGTAACGACGTCGTAAATATCCTTTACGGGGGCGCCATCGCTGGCTGCCCCCTTTAGATACTTCATTATGGCCCTCTCGCGGGCGGCTACATCCAGTTTACTCATTCACGGACCTCCCCTGGCTGCCGAGGGGGCGCTTGCCTACCCAGCCCATAGCTTCGAAGTCAGCCCAAATGTCCGGGGTGCTCCCGCCGTGCGTGGTGAGACGAGGGCCGACTTCGATGACAGTCGCGTGCTTAATGGTCTCGTATGCGCCCGTCAGGATGCATACCCCTTGCGGCATTTTGGGTAGTTGCTTAATCAGGTCCTCCGAGGCGTCCGAGAACACGCCCCGCAGGGCATCAAGCTGATCGGGTTCGATAGCGTGGAGGAAGCGGGTGAGGAGGCGCTTCAGAATGGACTTATCTACGTCCTGCGGGCTCTGCGTGACTAGGATGAGGCCGATGCGGAGATGCCGCCCCAGGCGCGCAAGCTCGCGTAGCACCTGAAGAGCGACAGTCTCCTCATTGGCGGGGGCCACCAAGTGGAACTCGTCGATCGATAGGATCACGAAGGGAATCTTGCGAGCCTGAGCGAGGCGCTGGATGTCGCGAGCCACAGCTGCCGTGATAATTCGGAGATCGGTGACGAGCATCCCCCTGCAAACGATATTGATAAATGATCCCGTCTTCAGTGCCGATGCCCAATCGAATGGCTCGCCGAGGTATTTGATGCGACGCAAGCTCTCAGTGCGGCTCAGGGCAGGCCTGATGGTCACAGCCTTCATCTCCAGCTCCGGGCCGACCTCTTCGATCTTCTGGAGCAGGTCGTCTAGGAGGAAGTAGCCGCCCGTGCGCAGTGACTCCTTCAGTAGCTCCTCATGCGCGTGACGGACCAACTCGATCATGTTGCCACCGAGGCTCGGCACGGCGTTTATGATGTCCTCGGCGGTGAAAGCGCTCAGCGGCAGCTTGAACCCAACGCCGGGCTTGAGGTTCACTCCATTCATATCCTTCGTCGCCTCGACCATCTCACCGTTGACGTCAATGTTGATTTGAGGCACGCCCAGCGTCTGAAGCTCTTCGCCGATCCTTCCGCGCGTCCAGCTCTTACCGCTGCCAACTCCGCCACCGATGAAGATGTGGCGCTGGATGACGCTGCGATTAAGAACAACCGGGATATCTGGCTGTCCGCGTACATGGCCGATGTGGAGTCCGCTATCCGGGTCCGGCTCAAGGCCAAGAGCGCGCTCGACAAGTTCATCGTTAGCCTCGTACACGGGCGACCCAGCGCGAGGGAGAGTCTGCACGTCGCGGATTGTTTCGATAGAGCCATCGGCGTGGAGAAGAGCCTCTTCAAGAGGCTCGATCTCGGTCACCCTATAAATGACCGTAGACGAGCCTTCCTCCGCGTATTCTGTGCGGATGGGCAGCACGTCACGTAGGGTGGAACTGAGGGCATCTTCATGTGGGTTCCTCTCCCAGACATTTGACACGCGGGCCAGAATGTAACTGAAGCGTCCTTCTTTAGTAAGGGTTTCGACGGCTACAAGCGCGCCTGGGCGGGGCGACGCCACGCCAGGATCTACCCTGAAGTGCTGAAGTCGGAAATTTGGTGAGCGATCCAGCTCAACGGTGATCAATGTGCCGATTCGCCGGAGTTGGTTGACATTAGCGTGCTCACCGACGCCATTACCACCGCTCGCTCCAGCCGCAGAATTGGGGTACATGTAATGGGTGAGGCTCAATGCGGGCTGCTCTGGTTGCTCCACCTGCTCGTCATCGTCAAAAAGATTGAGGTCGTCGTCCATTTTCTTATCCTTTCTCCAGGCTCATGATAAGTATTAACCATTTTCCTATAATGGTTAATACCATTAAACGAGCGCGGAGTCAATAGGATGAAACCGAAAATAGACGAAATCCGAAAAATGGTGAATAAGAACTATGACGAGGGCGATAGATCAGCCCATATTCGTTCGCCAAGCGCCTGAGCGAGCGCGAGTGGCACGGCGTTTCCTACCAACCGCATCTGCTGCTCTTGAGAGCCGAGAAGCTGGAAGGTGTCTGAGAAGCCCTGGAGTCTCGCCGCCTCGCGAATGGTAATAGTACGGCTGTCCTGTGGATGGACGAATCGACCGCTGCCAGCGTTGCAAAAGAAAGTAGTGATGGTTCGAGCCAAGCCCCGCCTATGAAGGCGGCCATAGGCCTGAGAATAATGAGACTTCGGCCAATATTGCGCATTAACATCGGTGAGGTCGCCACCTTCCGGAATGAGCTTTATAAGTTCGAGCATAGGGTCGGAGTGATGGCGGGCTGAGTGGTTAAGCAACCTCGTCGAACCATTGCGGGCGGCACGTTGATAGTCGCTAATTGGTTGGGCGGGGTACTCTTCGGTTGAGCGGCCTGCTTCAAGAGGGCGGAGATCACCGATCGCTTCTTCTATGGTCACCAGCGGAGCCAAGGCTGTGTTGCTTTCGCCAACAGCTCCGAGCAGCACTGGAAGTGAAGCAATAACGGGGTCAGCGCCCAGAACATCGGCGACGGCGGCTTCATTGGAAGGCCTCTCCAGCCTCTTGCCGTAATAGTTGAAGACCTCCCGCTTAACGAAGTAATGGGTCGGCAGGGGTAAGGTGGGCGCTACGCCGAGTCGCTTGTGAAACGCCAGCACAATAGCCCTGTGGCGTGTTTGTGGCGCACCATATAACGCAGCATTCAACACTCCGTACATAACTTCATAACGCTTGCTCAGATCGTTCAGAAGTGACTTAAATAGGGGATGGAAAAGGAGCTGTGGCACGTTCTCCATGACTAAGAAGTCTGGATTCAACGCTCGCACAAAGCGCACGTAATCGCTAACGTAGTGGTTGCGTGTATCCTCATGATCCTTTCGACCGGCGAGACTGAAGCCCTGACATGGCGGACCGCCCAGGAGGCCAGAAATGCGGCGTCCGTTAGCAGCGTTCAGCAATTGCTTAGGCCTCAGGTTTCGGATATCGCTTGCTATGTAATCAACAGTGGGAGAGTTGACCTCGAACGTGGCCTTTGCGTTTGTGTCAATGTCGCTCAAAGCGAGAAGGTCGTAGTGACCCGACCGTAGGAAACCCTGGGCGAGACCGGCTGCGCCAGCGAACAGCTCTACTACTCCTAACCGCGCGTTTAGTTGAACTTGGTCGCGATCCATATGTTATCACCCAGGCAGCAAGCTCTGCGACGAATCACCGTTTCTCGTCAGTGCCTTTGCCGTTCTCCGATGCGTTGGGCAGGTAAACTAATTTGCGATTCTTTGTTCGCTTCATGAGATCGAGAACGGCGAGTCGAACTATGGAGGCAAGTGTGAGAGG
>JBAURA010000596.1:0-9240 GCA_049580985.1 Chloroflexia bacterium | reverse complement strand
GCCGAATCTCGCTCGAACGGATTCTTCGCTTCGCTCAGAATGACAAATCGAACCTGAGTAGTTATGTGCCACTTTTTCGTTTGTAATGTACTGAGCGAAGCGAAGAATCTCGTCCTTCACGCATGATCTTTAGGGTACAGATTCTTCGCTTCGCTCAGAATGACAAATCCCTACTTGGGTGGAGCTACCAGGCATCCAGCCTACCTTTGCACTCTTTTTATACATGAGCCAGTGACGTATGAGATAAGAAGATAAACTTAACTTGTTACTTAAGGAAGTTCCATAAGAAGTTAAGTTCATATTCGCCAAAATCTGTTCTGCCGACATAAATACATTAAACGGAAACACCTTAAGTTGGGCAGAGCAGATTCTTGTGCTTATAAACCTAATCTACGATGGAACCTCTCTTAAGTCGTAGGTTAGGTTTTGGGTAAGTATCAGGCGTCAATTACGTTTTACGTTTTACGCCTCCACGTCCTCCTCTGCAACTTTATAATGTCTCTCGCGTAAATAATAATGAACCGTGCCGGTTGGGTTGGGACTGTGTGAAAGGAGCGTCATGCGCTATGTTTGGTTCTGACTGGCTGGCGAACCTGTTTCTTTCGTTCTTCCTGTTTGGGTTGATCTTCACGGTCGCCTCGCTGGCCCTCGGCTGGGTCGGTGGCGCCGCCGGAGGTCACGATATACATGTAGACTTGCCCGGCGGCCATGACGTCCATATAGACGTAGGCGATGTCGGCGCGCACGCCGGCGCGAGTGGTGCTGACGTGGCGCACGCGGGCCACGCGCACCAGGCCGGTCCCGGCTGGCTCAACCTCCCCACTATCATGGCTACTATCACGTGGTTCGGCGGGGTGGGCTACCTGCTACGCCAATCGTTGGGGCTGTACGGCTGGCTCGCGGCCCTGCTGGCATTGATAAGCGGGTTGGTGGGTGGCGCGCTCATGTTCCTCCTGCTGGCACGTGTGCTGTGGCCCATGATGAGCAAGCCCCTCGACCAGCGCAATTACAGCCTGCCCGGCACGTCGGCCAGGGTGGTCAGCGCGATACGCGAGGGCGGCGTGGGCGAGATAGTCTATTCGAAAGACGGCGCGCGCTTCACGGCGGGCGCGCGGAGCGACGACAACTCGGCTATCGCCAAGGGGGCCGAAGTGGTCATTATCCGCTACGAGCGTGGCCTTGCCTACGTGCAAGACATAGAAGCTCTCTTAGAGAGAAGGGAGGTTGGATAAACGTGGAACTCGCTATCATTGTCGGATTGGTGGTGGTGCTCCTGCTGGGCCTGGCGTGGATCGTCAGTTTGGTGCGCAAGGTCGGCCCTAACGAGGCGCTGGTGATCTACGGCCTCGGCACGGGGGGCTTGCCACGTGTGATCAAAGGTGGAGGCGCGGTGGTGATCCCTGTGCTACAGGATTCCAAGATGCTGTCGCTCGAATTGATGTCGTTCGACGTAGCCCCCACGCAAGACCTCTTCACCAAGCAGGGCGTGGCGGTCAACGTGGAGGCGGTGGCCCAGATCAAGATCAAGAGCGACCCCAACTCGATCCGCACCGCCGCCGAGCAATTGCTGACCAAGAACGCCCAGCAGCGCGAGGCCTTCATCCGGCTCGTGATGGAAGGTCATCTGCGCGGTATCGTGGGCCAATTGACGGTGGAAGAGATCGTCAAGCAGCCTGAGATGGTGGCCGACCGCATGCGCGCCACATCCGCCGACGACATGGACAAGATGGGCCTGGAAATCGTCTCCTTTACCATCAAAGAGGTGCGCGACAAGAACGAGTACATCGTGAACATGGGTCGCCCCGATATCGCCTCCATCAAGCGCGCGGCGGACATCGCCACCGCCGAGGCGGAGCGCGACACCGAGATCAAGCGCGCCCAGGCGCTGCGCGAGTCGGCTATAGCCCGCGCCGTGGCCGACCAGGAGCGCGTGATGGCCGAGACCGCATCGGCAGCAAAGCAGGCCGAGGCCCAGCGCGACCTCGAATTGAAGCGGGCCGACTACATGGCCTCCGTGCGCAAGCAGCAGGCGACCGCCGACAAGACGTATGACATACAAGCCAACATCATGCAGCAGCAGGTGGCCGCCGAGCAGGTGCGTATCGAGCGTATCCAGCGCGAGGAGCAGATCAAGGTGCAGGACGCCGAGATCCAGCGTCGCGAGCGCGAGCTGATCGCTACCATCCTCAAGCCCGCCGAGGTGGAGCGCCAGCGCATCGAGACGCTGGCCGAGGCCGAGAGGCAGCGAAGGTCATTGGAAGCGCAGGGCGCGTCCGAGGCGTCGAGGCTACAGGGCGCGGGCGACGCCGACGCCGAGCGGTCGAGGGGTCTCGCTGAGGCCGAAGTTATCAGGGCCAAGGGCCAGGCCGAAGCCGACGCCATGCACCTGCGGGCGGGCGCGTTCCGCGAGTACAACCAGGCAGCCGTGCTCGACAAGCTGCTGACGGGTATGCCGGAGATAGCCCGCGCCATCGCTCAACCTCTGAGCCAGGTGGACAAGATCACTATCGTGTCAACCGGCCCCAACGACGGCAAGGGCGCGGGTGCCAACCAACTCACCGCCGACATCGCCCGCATGATCGCGCAGGTGCCGGAGCTTTTCGAGACGCTCACGGGCGTGAAGGTAGCCGACCTTATGAGCCGTGTCACCGGCCTCGACAGTACGAATGGCGCTTCGACCAACGGCACAGGCGACGGTGCGGCTCCTCGCCACGTGATCGAAGGTTCGGCCAAGCCCCTGCCGCCGAAAGAGTAACGAAATTTGCTTGAATCAAAATGGGGTCGCCAGCGGCGACCCCATTTTGATTCAAGTGAGTGGTGCGAATCCTACACTGACCGTGCCCGGCCATTAAGCGCGGCACCAATCGCCGTACCGATAGCCACACCTATAGCAACGCCCTGCGCCATGTTGCCCGATGCAGCACCAAGCGCAACTCCCAACCCCGCTCCCAAGGCAATGCCGAGTCCCATCATTTTTCCACTTACGCTTCTTGTTGGCTTGTTAGATATCTGTCGTTCCATGTTGTTTCTCCTTTTCTGGTACCTTGAGATATAGGCCGGCGGTTAGATCCTGGCCAACATCTGCGATTATGTGCCACCTGTGTCTTGACCCATTTCTTCATCGGGCTGGAAGATCGCTTCGATAGCCCTGCCGAAGACCCTTGCTATCTTGAAGGCTAAAGGCAAACTGGGATCGTATTTTCCTGTCTCTAAAGCATTGACCGTCTGCCGAGACACACTGAGCCGCTCGGCCAGGTCGGATTGCGACCAGTCGCGTTCGGCCCGCAAAATACGCAGGTTATTCCTCACTGGTATCTACGCCCGGCTATCGCGACACCGATGCCCCACAGCCCGATCATCAGCGGAAAGATGAATGTCCAGTTGATTGGCGGGAAGCCGACGCCCTCTAAGAAGCCGTATCCGAAGGTAAGTGCCGCCGTCCCACCAAAGCCAAAGGCGATAGCCTCTAGCTGGATACGCCGTTGCAGTTCGTCCATGCTCCCCATATAGCGGACGAAAGCCATCATCCCAAACATGGCAGGAATCATCGGTGCGAGCGCGACCGGTATTCGCCAGGGAGCATCTGGATCTAGGTTGCTCTTTAGAATAAGCACAGATGCTGTCAGAACCAGGCCGTACGCAATCATCGCCCAGGCAAACCGTGCCATATATGTCTTACCTGCCTTGTCCATCGCGCCTCCTTTTAGCACATATGTAAAGGGTACTTTACATCTCTAGTGTAAAGTACCCTTTACAAAATGTCAAGCTAATCTCAAACTACGTCAGGATAAACAGGCAATACCTGACCTGGTTGCTATACTCCTCTAGGTGTAGCTTTGAAAACAGGCTCTAATCTTTGGTGGCAAGAGTGGGTGCCGGTGCGTACTTATCCCACTGGCGCACCTTGCAATATGGCCCGCGTCTGCACAGGAAGCGGCTCGTCTCGCTGGACCCGCAGGACAGGCAGATGCCCTCACCTGCATCGCTCCCGCGCTCAACGGCAAGCTGCGAGGCGAGCATGCCCGCCGCTTTGTGGTGCACTCTGGGGTTGAGAGGCGCGTGGCCCTGGCGCACCCGTGCTTCTTGCCGGTGTAACTCGAAAGCATCCCACAGCAGCGTCAGGCCCACTATGCCCGTGCCCGCAGACCACAAATCGCTGCCAACCTGCGTGCTGCCGAAGAGGAGCAGCAGCCCCGCCACGAAGATGAGGGGCGCGGGGCGGGTGCCGAAGTAGTAGTGGACGATGCGCACCAGCACGTGCCCCCACCAGATGGTGAGGAAGGTCACGCCTGCCAGCACCGGCCCTGCCAATGGAAGATCGAGGCCGAACGGCATCTAGAAGCTCCACCACTTGCCCAGGCCGGGCTTGTCGCCGTGGGACTGGCTGCCATCGTGCCTGAGGCGGGGACGCTCGGCGCGCCTGGGGTGCGCCCGGAAGAGGCCGTGGTCCACCCGCTCCTCCTGGTGCGGCAGTTCCATTGCGCCCCAGGCAATGCTCCCACCCGCGATGCCCAGGACCGCCGCGAGCGCGAAGTTGGGCATGAACATGGAGGCCACGATAACGAGCAGGCCCAGGGCTAGCACCCACTTCCACCTGTAAGCGCCCACCAGGTACTCGAACCTGATCACCCATACGAAGCCCAGGCCGATCACGAGCGCCGAGAATAGGCCAAATATGATCCCCGTCCAGTTCAATACTTACCCCCCGAAATCTTCAATCTCCGCCGTCTCCATCGTCTGCATTATCGCGGGTGCCACGCCTGCGCCCCTCGCGTGGTTTGCTCACCACCGAGTTACCTTGCGAGTCGATCCACCTGCCGATATATAGCGCGAATAGGAGCGTGGCAGCGGCCAGCACGACCACAGCCACTATTGGCAACAGCCAATCGCCGATCTCACCCATCCGTTTTCAGCCCTCCCATGCATGAGAATTATAAATGGGCACGTAGCAACTTTCCAGTATATAGAGCATTAATGCAGCTAGACCGCTCGGACAGTAAGCAGTGAGTTGTAGGGGCGAGGCATGCCTCGCCCCTACAGACCAATATTACCGGGTTATTCTTTAGTAATTGGCGGGTGTTTAGGGGATTGGTACGACGCTGTAGATACGTATCTCGTACCGCTCGTCGGGAAACTCTTTGACCAGGCTGAAGGCATCGAAGAGGCTATTGTAGCGGCCTACTTCGCCGGGATAGCGGTTTGCTTCGTGGAAGTAGCGCTCGTACCTGCCACTGCTGAAGATGAGATAGTCGAAGCCCTGCGCCTTGTACCAATCGGCGTCACGATCTATTAGCGCGCCGAATGGCTGCACCGCGTACCGGCCTGGGTCCACGTAGGGGCCGTACGGTTCCAGGGCGACGTGCGCTCCTACGTTTATGTTGGCGCTGACCCATGCGCTCGCCTCCTCGCGGGAGCGCACGCCCTCCTGCCTCAGGTTGGAGTTGATAACCATCTGCGTCGCCGGGAACAGGAGCGACACGGCAGCTACCGCCACCGCAGCCATACCGGCGGGCCTTACCGGGCCAGTGCGCTTAGAGGCCCACCGCCAGCACTGAACTAACAACGATGCGCCGAGCAAAAAGACGAACGGCAGCACGGGCAGCAATGTGCGGTCGTTGCGGACGGTGAAGCCGTTGATGAAGATGAAATAGGCCAGCGGGAAGACGGAAAGCAGCATGAGCGGGCGGGAGCGGACGATCAGCCCGCGTATCGCCTCCAGCGCGCCCAGCACAACAATGATGCCCTCGGTGGACCACAAGTAGATCCAGTACCAGTAGAGCGTATTGCCGTCCATGCCCATGTGGCCCGACAGGTAGTGCTCGCTCTCAGTGCGCATATCGGCCAGGAACGCAGGGAAGTCGAGGAGCGCGAAGGGGCTGGCCGCGAAGAAGGCGACGCCCGCCAACGCCAGCGACCCGTACAGCCTCTTATCCTTCCATCCCGTTATTCCCGCCCGCAGGAAATGTGCCGCCACCAGCGCGAGCACGATCAGCGCGCCGTTGTACTTGGTTGAGGCCGCCAACCCTATCCCTACACCCGCAAGCGCATAATGCCTCCACGTACCCTCTTTGTACACCAGCGTCGCGCCGAGAAAGGCCAATATGACGAAAAACAGGAGAAAGGTGTCGGGCGTAATGAAACGGCTGTTGATAACGGCTGTGGACGAAACGGCAAGCAAGCACGCTGCCATGAGCGCGGGCATGGTATTATCCAGGAGACGCTTGCCCGCAATGTAGGTAAGGATGACCGCGCCGGTGCCAAGGGCCACTGTCAGGAATCGCCCCAGCAGGAATGTGCCCGCATCGGGCGTCTGCCCCACGCCCATCACCAGCATCTGCGGGCCAGGGATATCGGCGGGCGAGCCGAATACACCCGCGAGCCACTGCACCGCGTAATAGGGATAGTAGGCCAGCGCGTTCAGGTAGAGAAAGAGCGAGGGATAGTTGAAGAAGTGCGGGTTCCAGTCGCCCGTCTTGAACATGCGTTGGGCAATTTCAACGTAGACGTTCTCGTCGGGGTGGTAGAGGTGCGGCAGACCGTACCCGATGCCCCACGCCCGCACGAGCGCCGCCACCGCTACAATTGCCGCCAGGGCAAAAGGAACGGCGCGCATCTCGGCACGCTTCATTTTTCAGCGCTGCCCGCCGGTAAGAGTGGCTCGGCGGATTCCTTGCCGTTTGGAGCGCTGGCGGCTTTCCTCTGGCCGTCCTGTGCCTCGTTCTGAGCGGGTTCGGCGGGCAGGCTCACGAATACAGTCGTGCCCACGCCTACCGCACTCTCGATGGTGATCCCGCCGCGATGCGCGTTCACGATCTCGCGGGCTATAGCGAGGCCGAGGCCGATGCGCCGCTCGTCGGCGCTGGGCAGGCTGCCGGTAGTGCGGGCCTTGTCTATCTGGTAGAAGCGTTCCATCACGCGGGGCAACTCCTGGGGTGAGATGCCCTTGCCCGTGTCGATCACCTTCAGCATCACGCCGCCAGGGATACGGCTCATCTCCAGGGTCACTTTACCGCCGGGTGGGGTGTGCTTGAGGGCGTTGTCTACCAGGTTGCCGAACGCCTGCTTGAGCTTGTCTACGTCGGCCAGCACCGGGGCTTGTTGCACAAGCAGCCGCGCCGACAGGTTAACACCGGCGTCGCGCGCCTGCGGCTGCATCGCCAGGGCAAGCTGGGCCACCACCTCTCCCAGGTCAACCGGGTGTAGCTCCAGCGAATGCAGGCCCGACTCCAGCCGTGCGAGCGTCAGCAATTCGGCCACCAGGCGGGTCATCCGCTGCGCCTCCGTGTTGATGATGCCCGCCGCTTGCCGGTAGCCGGCTTCATCCCGCACCGCGCCGTCGAGGATAGCCTGCGAGAACCCCTGGATCGATGTGAGCGGCGTCTTCAGATCGTGCGACACGTTGGCGATGAAATCGCGCTGCATCTGGTGCGCGCGCCCCACCTCGGCGGCCATCTCGTTGAACTGCCCGGTGAGTGTAGCCAGTTCGTCCCGGCCCTCTACCGCGAGGCGCTGGCTGTAATCCCCCTTGGCGAGGGCCGCCGCCGCGCCCGCGAGCCTGCTGACGGGCCGCGAGATCGACCGCGCCAGCAAAAATGCGAGCATGAGCGACATGAGCACGGCGATCCCAATCGACGGCACCAGGGCGTCGCGCAGATCGCCGATCAGCCCGGTGAATATACGCGGCACCGGCTGGGCAAGCACCACGATATACGGTAAGGGCGTAGTTTGCTCCGACGGGGCCTGGGTGGCCGCGCCGAGGTTGGCGAGGCGGAGCGGCCCTACCCGTTTGGCGATGTACTGCACGCTCTCTGGCTCGCCGTCGAAACGGTGCGTGCCTCGCGCGCCATCGTCGGAGAGGAAACGGTCCTGGAGATCCGCGTCGTCCAGCTCGAAATCGATGCGCTGGCCGGTAGCGTTGAAGCGGGTGGAGGTGTCCTCGACAACCTGGAGAGTGGCCGGGTCCAACAGCAAGACGCGCACGTTGGCGTTGCGTATGGCCTCCTGCACCGTGCCCAATATTGCCCGCGATACAGGGTTGTCGCGCCGCGCCTGGTTGTTGGCGGCCACCCGCACCAACGGCATGACCAGCGACCACTTTTCGTCCAGCGTCCTGTACGCAGTGCGCTGAGCATAGTCGCGCGCCAGCGCGAACATACCCCCCATCGCCAGCAACAGGCACAAGAGGGCCACAGCTACGTACGAAAATGTCAGCTTGGAGCGTAAGGTGCGAAACATCGGTTGTTTGACGGTAGACGGTAGACGGTAGACGGTAGACGGTAGACGGTAGATGATACCAGTTACTCTTAGCCTAGCAGTGCGGGATTAGATGGGAGTAACGGAAGTGTAAAATCCTTGTAAAACGGCTGTCCACCGTCCACCGTCCACCGTCCACCGTCATCACTCCAGCACCGCCTTATATCCCACTCCCCGGATCGTCTGGATGTTGATAGTGGAGCCTGCCAGGCGGTCTCGCAGGTGGGCTACGTGCACGTCCACGGTGCGCGTGTCGCCGAAGTACTCGTAGCCCCACACTATGTTGAGCAGCTTGTCGCGCTCAAGGACGAGGCCCATGTGCTGGACGAACGCCACCAGCAGGTCGAACTCCTTCGCGCGCAACTCGACTTCCCTGCCGGCTATCTTCACTTCGTGCCGGTCCTGGTCTATACTCGTATTCCCACAGTCCAAAGGAAGCCGTCCTGCCGTTACGGCGCGCTCAGGCGCGGACGCGCGGCGCAACACAGCTTTGATGCGGGCGGTAAGCTCGCGCGGGTTGAACGGCTTGCCTACGTAGTCGTCCGCGCCCAACTCAAGGCCCACGATCTTGTCCACGTCATCCGTACGCGCGGTGAGCATGATGATCGGCACATCGCTCTCGCGCCTGATCCGCCTGCACACCTCCCAGCCATCGATCTCCGGCAGCATCAGGTCCAGCACGATCAGCACGGGCTTCAGCGACGCGAACTTGCCCAACGCCTCGGACCCCGTAGAGGCCGTCTCGATATTGTAAGGCTCGCCCGCCATATAGAGCTTGATAAGCTCGATGATATGCGGCTCGTCGTCAACAAGCAGGATAGTCTTGTCGCTCATGGCGATATTATAGCACGGGGATCGATGGTTGTCGGTTGTCAGTTGTCGGTTGTCAGTTGTCAGTTGTCAGTAATCCTCCTCCCAGACAACTACATTAATCAAGCTGTAGTTTCAAAGCAGAGGAAGCAGAGGTAACAGAGGAAAGCAGAGTTT
>JBAURA010000595.1:0-1781 GCA_049580985.1 Chloroflexia bacterium | reverse complement strand
GGGCACCCACAAGGGGTGCCCCTACGATACTTGATACTTATACAGTCTGAACGCTTACGTGCTTACTTGCGCCGGCGCTCAGGCGCTGCGCGGCGAGCCATCAGGCCAAGAGCCATCATGCTCAGCGCCACCAGGGACAATCCGACATAGAACAGGGCATCGCTGCCACCACCAGCACCGGCCACAGGCATGCCTATCGTGCCGGGAGTCGCCGCAACCGTCGGCGGCACCATCACCGTGGGTGGAGCCATCGTAGTAGCCGTGGCTTCGACCGTAGATACAGCCGTGCCTACTGTTGTGGGGCTTGTCGCCACCGTTGGGCTGGACGGTACGCCTGTCGTAGTCGCGCCTGCGGTAGGGCTACCCTCAACAGTGGGCGAAGCAGGTGCGGTGGTAGGCGAAGCAGGCGCGGAGGTAGCCGTCGGTGGTATGGGTGCGGTCGTGGGAGACGGCGGTATTGGGGTCGGCTGTGCCGTCCTCGACAGGCAGAAGTATATGATAGACTGGTGTTGGCTGCTCGCCCCTTGAACGGTCAGCGCCCACCGGCCCTCGAACTCGAAGAAGATCTCCGGCATCGGAAGTGGTTCAAAACGCACGAAACCATCGGGAGCGGCGCAACAGAGCGGTTCGGCGGTCCCGAATACCGATCCATCCGGCAAGGTAAACCAGTACGACACTTCTTCAAGCGGCGTAAAACCACGCGCGGTGAAGGTTATTACCCCGCCAGGCAGCACACTCGACGGCTCGGCTGTACCGTCGATAGAGCCGGAAGGGTCACAAGCCTGGGCGTAGGCAGGTGTGCTGGGGCTTGCCAGCGCCATGCCCAGGGCCACCGCTACTCCGATTACGAGTAGCACCAGGAAACGCAAGGGATTAGTCATTGTATCCTCCTTATCCTCCTCAATTATGTTTGTATATGTTGGGTGGTAAGCATTACTTCACTTCTTGTGAAGTCGCCACACGAATTAGCAAGTTGCGTACCAGGCTCGAGCCATGGCTCGCAACTGGAGAATAGGCTGGTAGTTTGGGCGACACATTGTGGCTGTTACTGGCTCTCGTGCTCGTGGGCGGAGCTGCCCTCGCGCTTATCCTCTCTAACCGCCTGCGCCGGACGAGCGGTATCCCCGGCGGGGAGATAGTCTCATCCGATGTGGGGATCGAAAGTCAAGGGAGGCCCCTCTATTCCGCGCGATACAGGCTGACCGGCACGCCTGACTACCTGGTGAGTACACCGGGCGGACTCGTGCCCGTGGAAGTCAAGCCGGCGCGCACAGAGGCAGAGCCGCACCAGTCGCACCTCTTGCAGGTGCTGGCTTACTGCCTGCTTGTGGAGGAGGCGGAGGGAAGCAGGCCGCCGTACGGCCTCCTGCGGTATAGCACCGCCACCTTCCGCGTCGATTACAACGATGCCACTCGCGCGCACCTGCTGGAGGTCATGGCGGCTATGCGCCAATCGGCACAGTTAGAGGAATGGCAGGTGGAGCGAAGCCACGAAGCGCCGGGTCGCTGCCGTGCCTGCGGCTACCGGGCGGTATGCGATCAGTCGCTGTGGACAGCCGACGACAAATAGGCCATCAGCGTGCCCACGCTCTGCAAGCTATCCAGGTTCAGGTCCTCGGCGGCGATGTCTACGCCGAACTCCTGCTCCACCCCCGTCAGAAGCTGAAGGCCCGTAAGCGAATCGAGCGCCAGCCCTCCCCCAAAGAGAGGCGTCTCCTCCGGCAGACTCCGCACTCGCCCCAAAGGCATATCGAGCACGCGAGCAAGCAACTCCCGCACCC
>JBAURA010000594.1:0-6460 GCA_049580985.1 Chloroflexia bacterium | reverse complement strand
ACCGTCTACCGTCTACCGTCCACCGTCCGTCATGGAACTTTCCACCTTCCACCTACGTCATATAATAGAGACGCGACAGCGACGATATTCCGGCGAGCCTTGAGGTTCGCCCTGGCTGCTACATTTGCATTCATGCGCCGTGGAGGTATAAACATGGCTAAGGACGCTAACGGATCGGTAACCCCGCTTCAGCCCCCGGACGGGGATAAGCAACCCAAGGGCTCGAACTTGCCTGTGCAGGCCGGGGTAGGCACTGCCTTGCTGGCCGTCATGGCCCTCACCATCTGGGCCATCGTGCGGCCCGCATCCATCGGACCGGGCACCCCAACCCCTACTCCCACGCCAGGCATCACCATCGTGGCCCAGGTCACGCCCACGCCTTTCACCGGCGCGGCAACCTTTACGCCCGTCGCAAGCTCCGTGATCAGCGGCCCACACGTGCTCGGCATCACGGCAGGCGTCGGCATGAGACGTGGCGACATCGCCGGACCCGCCCAGATCGCCGTCCTCTTCTCGGACGAGATGGACGAAGCCTCCGCCCAGTCGGCCTTCTCCCTCCAACCAGCCGTGCAGGGCGATTTCAAGTGGCAGGGCAAGACCCTCTTCTTCACACCCAACACACCTCTCACGCCTGCTACCGACTACACGATTGGCGTGGCTAAAGACGCCAGGACCAAGGGCGGTTCTCTCCTGGCAACCTCTATGCAAGTCGGCTTCAAGACCGCGCCGGCCCCCTCCATCCTGCGCACCCTCCCCAGCATGGGCGCGAGCGAAGTGCCTACCGACGTGGTGGTCACCATCTCGTTCAACCGCCCCATGATCCCCCTCACCTCCCTCGACAACCAGCCCGACCCCTCCCAGTGGGTCACCATCTCGCCCCAGGTAGCGGGGCGCTGGGTGTGGCTCGGCACGGCGGCGGTCGGCTTCCGGCCCGACCCCACAGGCGGCTTCGTGCCCGCCACCAGCTACACCCTCGAAGTAAAAGCAGGCTGGCCCGATGCCGCCGGCGTCACCCTGGCCCAGGGCACAACCGCCAATTTCACCACCATCAAGCCCGCCATCCTGGGCGTCGAGCCATACAACGGCTCGCAGGGTGTGCTCATTGACCAGCCCCTCATCGTGCGCTTCAACATGCCGATGAACCCCTCCACGCAAGGCGCCTTCAAGGTAACGAAGCAGGCCGGCGGCGACGCAATACAGGGCGCGTTCCAGTGGTCCGCCGACAACACCGTGATGACCTACACTCCCAGCAGCCTCCTCGGCTTCAGCACGCGTTATGTGGCTTCCTTTGGCGGCCAGGTGCAACCCGCGCAAGGCGCTGCAACCGAGCTTGTGGGTGGCGCGCAGACCAACACCTGGGACTTCACCACCACCGACTCTACCAGGGTCTCTTCCCACTATCCCGACAGCGCCAACAGCCCCATCCCCCCCTCCAACAGCTTCGGCTTCTCATTCAACAACCCCATCGCGCCCGACCAGCCTGTAGCGCAGTTCCTTGAGATCTCTCCCACGCCCGAAGGCTATATCGGGCAGTTGATCGTTGGCCCCACCAGCGCCTACACCGGCGAAGTGAAGCTGAAGGCCAACACCACCTACAGGTTCTCGCTCAGGGCGGGCCTGAAGGACAAATGGGGCTTCGAGATCCCCGCCGCCGATTGGGAGGTGAAGATCGGGCCGCTACAGCCCTCCCTCGCCATCAAGGGCGGCACGTTCCAGCCGATCTACTCCGAGGGGCCAACCTTCGTGCAGGTCCAGGCGAGTAACCTCGCTTCTATCGACATGCACCTGAATTCCCTCTCCCAAGACGACGTGCGCGTCATGTTGGCCCGAGGGCCGTACTTCGACCCCAACAGCAAGTTCCCAGGCACCAGCCTCCGCGAGTGGACCCTCCAGGTGCCCGGCGGCGCGAAGGAAGACGAAAGCACCAGTTTCTACACCACCATCACCCGCGACGGCACTGGCGACCGCCTTGCCAGGGGCTACTATCTCATCTGGGGCACCGCCCCCAACCCCTACGACTCCAGCTACCCGCTCTCCTCGGCCAGCATATTGATCGTGGGGCGCAACGGGGTAGTCAACAAGCTGGACCAGCAGGGCAACCTGATGATGTGGGTGGCCGACCTGGGCACCGGCAAGCCCGCGAGTGGCTACAACCTCCGCATCGAGCAGTTGCGCACCGAATACAGCGATGGCCAGGTCAAGTCGATAATAGTGACCACTCAGAAGACCACTACCGGCTCCGATGGCGTGGCGAAGCTCAAGCTCGACAAAGCCGAGAACGTCTACTCCACGGCGGTATTCGCGAACGGCGACGATGCACTTCTCGCCACGACCAGTTGGGCCACCAACCTCGACCCCTACCAGTACGGCATCTACAACTCCTACGGAGAAACCGGCCTGCGCGCCTTATCCTACGTCGATAGGCCAATCTATAGGCCGGGGCACACGGTCTACTACCGGGGTGTCTATCGCCTCGATGACGATGCTTCCTAAACCCTCCCCCCGGCGGGCGGGCGAGTAAACGTGCGCGCCTGGGTCTATACCGACCAGGGCCAGGTTAGCGTCTATACAGGCACCGCCACCCTGTCGGCTGAAGGCACTGTGAGCGGACAGTTCGCCCTGCCGGTCGATGCCCCCGTGGGCGGCTACACCCTGGCGATGTCGCGGCCCGGCGGTGCCCTCGCCGAATACTATGACTACAGCGGCGCGTGGACTTCCTTCAGCGTGGAGGAGTACCGCAAACCCGACTTCCAGGTAAGCGTCACCACCAACCCCGAAGCGGTCAAGGGCGACCCGATTACCGCCATCATCCAGGCCGGTTACTACTTCGGCGGGCCACTCCAGGGCGTGACCACCACCGTCAATCTCCAGTCCAGCCGCCATTACTTCTCATGGACGGACCCCGACACCGGCGAGACTTACGCCTTCGGCGAGTACAACCCACCGCCCTGGCTATACGACTACTATTACCGCCCCGGCGTCTACCCAACCCCTGAGCCTGTCCAGTCCTTCCAGGCGCTGACCGACAAGGACGGCAGGCTGATCGCCAACGTGACGCAATACATCACCACTACCAACGGCAGCCGCTCTGTCCTGATCGAAGGGCAGGTGCAGGACCTGAGCAACCAGGCGGTCGCCAACAGCGCCTACACCATCGTGCACCAGGGCCTCTACTACATCGGCCTGCGCAACGAGGACTACATCGCCACCGCCAAACAACCCACCACCATCACCGTCCGCACCGTCGAGTGGTCAGGTAAGGCCATCGCGCCCAACACCGCCGTCAATCTCAGGTTCGTGCGCCGCGAGTGGGCCGCCCCCGCCGATGGGCAAGGCGAGTGGAAGCTGAACGAGGTCGAGGTAGGCACGGCCTCCGTCACCACCGACGCGCAAGGCAGGGCCACTTACCTCTTCACGCCTCCCACCGCCGGCGAGTACAGCATCGAGGCCACCGGCACCGACAGCCGGGGCAACCTGGTCCGCACCACCACCCAGTTCTACGCCTCCGACACCACGCCCGGCTACTATACGCCCTGGCGCTTCAAGAACGACAACGCCATCCAGCTTGTGGCCGATAAGACCCAGTACCGGCTCGGCGAGACCGCCCGCATCCTGGTCACCTCCCCCTTCAGCGAATCGACCGCCCTCCTCACCATCGAGCGCGGGCACGTACGCCGCTACAGTGTGATCACCCTCCAGGGCACCGCCCCCACCATCGACGTGCCGTTGCAGGACGGCGACCTCCCTAACGTCTACGTCGGCCTCACCCTGCTCGGCCCCGGCAGAGCGCCCCAGGACGCCCCCTCCGGCTGGGTGAGCCAGGTCAATATGCGGCAGGGCTACGTCAATCTCTCGCTCGATACTTCGGGCAAGGAGTTGCAGGTGAGCGTGGAGCCGCAAGGTGCCGGCCCCTTCCTCCCCGGCACGACCAACTCCGTGAAAGTAACCACTAAGGACAAGAACGGTAAGCCGGTGCAGGGAGCCTTCTCACTGGGTGTCGTAGACGAGGCGATCTATGCCCTGGCGAGCGACGGCGTGCCCGCCCTCTTCAGCGCCTTCTGGGCCGAGCGCGGCCTGAGCATCTCCACCTCCACCAGTTTCACCTCCGGCGACTCTATGGACGGCGGGCGAGGCGGCGGCGCTTTCTATGGCGAGGGCGACGCCGCCGGGGAGCCGGTGCCGGCGCCCACCACCAACATCGCAACCGAAGCGCAGGACTCGTCCAGAGCGGCTAACCAGGGTCCAGCCGCCCCTCAGAAAGTCCGCACCGACTTCCGCGACACCGCCTTCTGGATCGCCGAGATCGCCACGGGCAGCGACGGCACCGCCATAGTGGACGTACCCTTCCCCGACAACCTCACCACCTGGCGCTTGACCACCGCCGGCCTCACCAAAGACACCCTCGCGGGCGGCGCGACCGGCGCGATGACCGTTACCCAGCCGCTCCTCTTGCGGCCAGTCCTCCCTCGCTTCCTCACCACCGGCGACAGGCCCCACCCCCAGGCCATCATCCACAACAACACCGCTACTGACCTCGAGCTGACCGTCACCCTCGAAGTGAGCGGCTCGATCACCCTCAATAAAGCGCCTCTCGCTACCCAGATAATCACCGTCAGGGCGGGCGAGCAGAGTGTGGTCACATGGGATGCCATTGTAGATAAGGGCAACGTCGCCAACTTCCGCTTCTGGGTGCGCACCGCCGACAAGACCGGCGCTGACTACCTGGAGGACGCGGTCGGCCTATCCCTCCCCGTCAAGCCGTTCGCCGCCCCCGAAGCCGTCGCCACCAGCGGCGAGGTGCAGGGCGTGCGAGGCTTCGAGGGCATCATGATCCCCTACAGCGTCAACCCGCTCCTGGGCGATCTGACCGTGCGGGTCTCCCCCTCCCTTGCTGCCGCCACCACTGACAGCCTGCTCTACGTAAAAGAGTACGAGCAGGAGAGCACTGACGCCACCGTGAGCCGCTTCCTGCCCCTGGTCACCCTTGAGAAAGTCTACCGCGAGCAGGGCCTATCCACCCCTTACTCCCAGGAGCTACCCGGCATAGTGTCACGCGCCCTCAAGCGCCTGGGCGAGCTACAGCAGCCCGACGGCGGCTGGGCCTGGTGGGAGCGCGGCCCCTCAAGCTGGTTCCAAACAGCCTACGTGGTCCAGGGGCTGACCGCTCTGCGCGATGCCGGCTACACCCTACCCACCGACACGAACGGCATGACTAACATGTTGCAGCGTGGCCGCGACGCCCTGCGCGGCTTTATGCTCGACAATTCCACCGTCGGCATAGACGAAACCTACAACCTAAACATGAGGGCCTACACCCTCTACGTGCTAAGCTACGCGGGCACCGACGACGGCGAAATCGGGCAGGAAGCCACCGATCTGATCGCCCAGACCCCGCGCCTGAGCGCCCACGCCCGCGCCTGGCTCGCCCTGGCCCTCGGTAAGCTGGGCATGAGCGAGAGCAAAACCGTCCTCGATAGCCTCATCTCCGAGGCACGCCAGACCAGCACCCTCGCCCACTGGGAGGAGGATGCCCCCGACTATTGGAGCATGGGCACCGACAACCGAGCCACCGCCCTGGCTATCGACGCGCTGGTGACCCTCCAACCCGACGATCCCATCGTCCAGAAGGCAGTGCGCTGGCTCATGTCCGCCGAGCGCGAAGGGCACTGGCTCTCGTCTCAGGACACCAGCATCGTACTCGTATCTCTCGCCCACTACATGCAGGTAAGCAAGGAGCTTAGCGCCGATTACATCTTCCAGGTGGACGCCTTCGGCAAACTCCTGGGGCAGGGCATCGCCAACTCGTCCACCCTCACCCAGACCACCACCTTCACCCTCCCCGTGGCCGAGATGCCAACCAACACCCTGGGCGACCTCAACCTGTCGCGCAGTAGCGACAAAGGCAAGATGTACTACCAGGTATCCCTCAAGTACTACGTGCCGGGCGAGGGGATCAAGTCGCGCAGCGAGGGCCTGGCGATCAGCCGCAGCTACTACAAAATGACCGGCGGCGTGGCGAGCGACCAGCCCGTGAAGGAAGCCCAGGCGGGCGACCTCCTGAAAGTGCGCCTCAACATCGTGGTGCCCGAAACCTCCTACTACGTACGAGTGGTAGATCCCCTGCCCGCCGGGCTTGAGGGCGTCAACGGCTCGCTCAACACCACCAGCTTCACCGAGCGCCCGCCCGACCCCACCGGCAGGATGGAGGGCGGCGAGGAAAGCAAGGGCATCTACGACTATTGGTACTGGCGCTGGGGTCCGTTCGACAACGTAGAGATGCGCGACGACCGCACAGTCCTCTTCGCCACCTACATGAGCCCCGGCACCTACGTCTACGAATACTACGCACGCGCCACCACCCCCGGCGACTACATGTCCCTCCCCTCCCACGCCGAGCTGCTCTACTTCCCCGACGTCTTCGGCCACAGCGACGGCGGCGAGTTCAAAGTCCGCTAACAAA
>JBAURA010000593.1:0-13802 GCA_049580985.1 Chloroflexia bacterium | reverse complement strand
CCCCTACGAAACACGATCTCACTTCTTTAATGCGACAGCATTGAGGCATGCCCCGCCCTGGCCGCATCACGAACCCAGGTTTTGAATGCGCGCCTGGAGCTTGCTCCGAGGTTGTATCTGTAGCGCCAGCACCCCGGCCAGGATAAGGAGGCCGCCCACCGCCTGCGGCCACTCTATACGCTCGCCCACCACGAAATAGGCCAGCGCGGTGGCAACCACAGGCTCAAAGGTAGCCAGTATGCTCGCTACCCCCGCCTCCAGGTGTCGCAAGCTCGCCGTGTAAACATAGAGCGCGCCGATGGTGGCGAAGAGGGCCAGCGCCACCAAAAGCGCCCAAGCGCCCACCTCCCCGCCGACCGCCAGTACCCCATCCTGGCTTGTGGAGCCTCCGTCGCCTACGAAGAGGGCTACCGCCAGCAAACCCACTGCGCCTATCGAATAGACATACAGGCTCATAGTGGCGATCCCGTACCCGCGCTTGAGAGAAAACTTACCGAGGATGCTATATAGAGCATACGTGAAGCCGGAGCCGAGGCCGCACAAGATCCCCACCGCATTCACGCGCAACAGGCCAGGGTCGTACGCGCGCGCCACCAGCACGCACCCCGCGACGGTGAGCAACAGCGCTATGCTCTTGCGAGCGGTGAACGACTCTCCCAGGAAGCGCCATGACATGAGCGCCACGAACACGGGCGCGGTGTAAAGGAGGACCACCCCCACCGCCACACCCACCAGCACCACCGCATATATGTAGAGAATATAGAAAGCCGTAACACCCAGCAGGCCGAACGTGGCGAACAGCGGCAGGTCGCGCCCCCGCACGCGCACGCCTCCCCATCCCCCACCCACCAGCGGCATGACTACCCCCAGCGCCACCCACAGGATAATCGCCGCCAGCGCCGCTCGCCAAAAGACAATCGCCACTGGCGTGAGGCCGTACTGCTCCGTCCCAAACTTATAGAGCGTGCCCAGCGTGCCCCACAGCGTAGCGGCCACGAGCACAAACCCCGCCCCAATAAGACGCGGGCTAGCTCTATGTCGGGTTGCGGAACGCGGATTACTCATTGTATAGTGGCAACCGGCACACGGTAGATGCCCAGGCCGCGAAAATTGCTCGAAAAGACTACCCAAAAGGTATACGAAAAAGAGTCCAGTTTTCGATGACTAATGCCATATAGCATATAGAGGGGCATATCATCCAACGAAAAACAAAAACGAAACACGATAGACGATGGACGCTCACAGCTCCTGAACGAAAACAGAAACCAAAATGAAAACTCTGCTTACTTCCGCTCCCTCTGCTATCTCCGCGTTGCATCCCCACCCTAACCCAAGATAAAGTCAAGCTCAACCAACAACCAACAACCGACTACCGACTACCGACAACTGACAACTGACAACTGACAACCGTCCCCAATTATACAGGAGGAACATCTATGCCACAGAGCAAGCTAAACATAAGAGAGCGCGGCAAAGCAAAAGGCGAAGGCACACCCCTCGTGCTGGTACATGGCTTCCCATTCGACGGCAGCATGTGGGAGAAGCAACTGGATGGGCTGGGCGACGAGTTGTGGGTCGTCGCGCCCGATATGCCCGGCATGGGCGAGTCGGACCCACTCGCCCTCGACAGAGAAGCCAACATGGACGACTACGCCGACGCCATCGCCGACTGGGCGAAGTCGGAAGGGATCGAGAACCTCGTGCTGGCCGGGCACTCGATGGGCGGGTACATAGCCTTCGCGTTCGCACGCAAATATCCTGAGATGCTTGAGAAGCTAATCCTGATCGCCACCAGGCCGGGCGCGGATGCCGATGCGGCGCGAGAAGGTCGCTACAAGACCGCCGGGGGCGTCGAAGAGAAAGGAGCAGTGGTGGCGGCGGACGCCATGTTCCCCAAGCTCTTCGCGCCCTCCACATACGAGAAGGACAAAGAGACCACAGAAAACATACGCAGCCTAATGCTCAGGCAGCGAAAGCGCGGCGTCATCGACTCCCTGCACGCCATGGCAGGCCGGCCCGACTCCAGCCCCGATATGCCCCGCATAAAAGCGCCCACCCTGATCATCAGCGGGCTACAGGACGCCATCATCCCCGGTTCCGAAGCCGAAGGCATGCACAACAGCATAACTGGCTCCCGGCACATAGCAATCGAAAACGCCGGCCACCTACCCATGCTAGAAGACGCAAGAGCGTTCAACAAAGCCTTGCGTGAGTTCCTGGAGGCATAGAAAGTAAAACGCAAAACGCGAAACGTAATTACCTGAAATCCTAAATAAACCTTGGCGAAGCTTGGCGCTCTTGGCGTCTTGGCGGTTCCGTCCTACGTCTTACGTCTTACGTTTTCTACCTGAACACCAACACCCGCCCATCAGACCACACCTCGGAGTAACTTCCCGGCACAGTAGCGGCCAACTCGAATCCGAAGCCGCCGGTCCATTCCCACAGGGTAAGCTTACCCGGTGCGCGCTCTATACCGGGGTCGTTGCTCTCAAGAGTCGCCAGGAGGAGCTTGCCATCTTTGCCTACCGGGGCAACCGCCACTCCCAGCAAAGGAGCGGGCCGGGGAGAGCCATGCCAGAGGGGCTTCATCTCACCCTCACGCCAGCTATTGATGTAGATGTGGGGCAGCACCGGACCCCCTTCCGGGTCCACGTCCAACCCGCCCCCTTCCGGGCGCTCGGAGGTCAGGCGGCGCTTCCAAACTGTATACACCAGGTCGGGCGTGCCATCGACGTTCGCATCCCCCACCGCGTAGCCCGTCACGCGCCAATCGTCCTCCGTCTGCCAGGCAGTGTGCCATTGCGATTCCGTGTCCATGCTGGCTACCGACAGCACCCCACCGCGCAGTTCCACGCGGGTAGGAGCCTCCAGGCCCAGTTCCTCCCTCGAAGAGCGGTCCGCGCTCTCTACGCGCCTGTAGGCCAGCGTCTTGCCGCTCGCCTGCCCCGCCCATAGCGCCTGCCACTGCATGTCAGCAGCCGAGCTTTGAACCGCCCGGTCAATCGACGCGGTGCAAGAGGGGCTGTCGCACAGGTTCATCGTGTAGCCCCTGCTGCCCGATAGGATCTGAAGGGGCACCAGCCGGGCCTCGCGCACCCCGCTTCGGTCCACCGTAGCCTCCAGCGCCAATCCCTGCCTCAACTCCGGCCTGTTCTCCTGGTCGAACAGCGCATTCCCCAGTGAGTAAGCCACCAACGTAGTGCGCCCCTCGTTCGACAGCGTCTCCATCCCCTGCGCCACGTGCGGGTGAGCGCCCACTACCAGGTCCGCGCCCGCCCCCGCCGCCGTCCTGGCTATGCTCTTCTGGTTGCTGTTCGGTTGTGTAACGTACTCCTTGCCCGCGTGCATCATCACCACCACCAGGTCCGCCGATTGCTTGGCCGCCCTCACCTCGCGTGCCATGCGGTCGAGGTCGGCCCGCACTCCCGGGCGCACGTAGCCCACGCCGCTCATGCCTGGGATGTTTATGAGGTCCGTGTAACCGAGGAATGCGATCCTGAGGCCGTGCACCATGCGTGTCACCGGCTTCTGGCCGCCGTTCGCCGCGCCGGGGTCCACCCCAAATGGCGACATGCCGGCACGCCGCACGTATGTCAACGTGTAGCTGAGGCCGCGCGCGCCTGCGTCGAGCGTGTGGTTGTTGGCGACCGACAGCAGATCGAAGCCCGCCCGTGAGAGCGCGTAAGCACCCCGCGCATCGCCCGTGAGGTTAAGCTCGTTTGGCGCGGGCGTGGGTATGGCGATGGTGCCCCTCGGCACGAGCGGGGATTCAAGATTGCCTATGGCGAGGTCCGCCGCCGAGAGGTAAGACTTGATAGAGGTGAAGGGCGCATCGTAGTTGCCACCCCGCAGGAGGTAACTCCCTACGTAACGGCCAAGCATTATATCGCCAACGAAAATCAGCCTGGCCTCGCCCACCCCCGCATAAGGGGTAGCCACAACCGGGCAGGCCGCCGCCACCCCCCCACCGACCATGCAGAACACAACGGCGAGTACTATGCCTTTAGGGATATGTCGTCCCCTGCTTCCGATTCCCATGCATACATTGTACCACGCCCAGTACCACGCCCATATTCCAGCATCGAAATTGCATAGCTATTTTGCCAATCCCTCTTGCATTGCCGCCAGCGACGTAGTAGAATAAGCGGCGCATGAGATCCAACCGGCCACGTTTCGAGGCGTGCCCGCTCCATCTCATCACGTATCACGTATCACACCCAAAATCCCCCATCGGCCATTGGCCTAGAAAGGCCGCAAATCCGCGTTGCGGACATATATCGCATTAGACCTCGAAGCCACCGGTATGCAACCCGACCGGGACGAGGTCATCGAGATCGGGGCGGTCAAGTTCCGTGACGGCCAGGTAGTGGACCGTTGGGAGAGCTTCGTGCGCCCCAACCAGCCCATCCCCTACAAGGTCACCCAGCTTACCGGCATCAAAGCGGGCGACGTGGCGCGCGCCCCCTCGATACAGAGCGTGGCCCCAGGCTTCCTCAAGTTCGTCGCCGACCTCCCCATCATCGGCCAGTCGGTGGAGCTTGATCTTGCCATGTTGGCGCGCGGCGGGATCAAGCTGCGCAACGTATCATGGGACACCTTTGAGCTGGCGACGCTGCTCGTGCCCGAAGCGGCGGTGTATAACCTGCGGGCGGTCGCCGAGAAGCTGGGCGTAAAGGTGGACACCAAGCGCGCCCACCGGGCCGTGGCCGACGCCGAGCTTACTATGCTGGTCTTCATGGCCCTGCGCGAGCGGATCGAGGATATACCGCTGGAGGTGCTGGCCGAGATCGGCAAGGCCACCGAGCGCAGCGACTGGCCCCTGCGCCACCTCTTCCGCGAGGTAGAGTACGAGAAGTCGCGCAACGCATTCTCCTCAGGCTCATCCATACGCTCCCAGCTATCGGCCAAGGGCCTATCCGACGCCGAGTTGGACGTGGGCTTCTTCCACTCGCCGGACGACCCCTATTACGAACCGGAATCCGAAGAAGAAGCCCAGGAACGCCCAAAAGGCAAGCCACCCCTCGACCTCGACGAGATCGAGCGCATCCTGGAGCCTGGCGGGCCTATGTCGCGCGTCTTCGCTGGCTATGAGCACCGCCCACAGCAGATCGAAATGGCCCAGGCCGTAGCCGACGCCCTTAACAAAGGCCACCACTTGATAGTAGAGGCGGGCACCGGCACCGGCAAGAGTATAGGCTACCTCCTTCCGGCCATCCTCTACTCCCTGCGCACAGGCGAGCGCGTGGTCGTCTCCACCAACACCATCAACCTGCAAGATCAACTATTCCACAAAGACCTGCCCATCCTGGACCGCGTGCTTCGGACGATGGACGACGGACCGCAGACGGCAGACGGCAGAGCGAAGCGTAACACTCGTCACTCGTCACTCGTCAGCCCACAATTCAAGTCGGCTTTACTGAAAGGCAAAAGCAACTACATCTGCCTCCGTCGTTGGTACTCCTTCCGGCGGGGATCCCCTTCCTCGATAGAGCAATTGCGGGTGATGGTGAAGCTGTTGATCTGGCTGCCGGAGACCGAGGCGGGCGACCGCAACGAGTTGCTCCTGCTGAACGACGAGAACGACGTGTGGAAGCACGTATGCGTGAGCGAGGAGGGCTGCCCGCTCTACGAATGCCAGGTGCGCCAGAAGGGGCTGTGCTTCTTTGACCGGGCCAGGCGGCGCGCCAGGTCGGCCAACATCCTGGTGGTCAACCACGCCCTACTACTGGCCGACCTGGCGATGGGGGGCGGGGTGCTGCCCGAATACAACCACCTGATCATCGACGAAGCTCACAACCTGGAGGACGAGGCCACCGACGCGCTAGGCTTCACCATCGACCGTCCGTCGATCATGAAGTTGCTCACCGAGCTGAACGCGCCGGCTAACTCCCTCGGCGTGTCAGACGATTTCCTGGGCAAACTGCGCGCGGCCCTGGCGAAGGAGATGGCGAACCTCAAGACCAAGCCAGGAGCGGGCGGCAAGGCGGCGGGCGCGCGCAACCTGGTGGTATCCGTAGACGAGGTCTCGGCGGGCCTGCGCTCCACCATAGACCGGGCCAAAGGCTCGGCCTCGGAGTTGTTCGCCACGCTCATCACGCTGCTCGACGTATACCACGACGAACAGAACGTGTACGACCTGCGCCAGCGCATTACCGAGGAAGTGCGGAGGCACCCAACCTGGGGCCAGTTGGAGCTTGTGTGGGATAACCTGGGGCTGCAACTGGTCGAGATAGAAAGAGAGCTGACGCGCATCAACAACCTGCTGGGCGACGTCGATTGGAACGCCATGCCCAGGAGCGCGGACGGCGACGAGGTAGCCTCTTATTCGGACGTGGCTTTGGAGTTGCGCAACCACATCACGCGCCTGCACGACCTGCGCGGCAACGCCAACGCTGCCATCACCAATCCAGATGATGGGGCCGTCTATTGGCTGGAATCGAAAGCGCGGGGTGGGGACGTAGCATTGAAGTGCGCACCCCTCCACGTGGGGCCCCTGCTGGACGAGCATCTCTTCTCGCAGAAGAAGACCGTAGTGCTGACTTCGGCCACCCTCTCAACCGACAACGATTTCTCATACGTGCGTGAGCGACTCGGGATGCGCACGGGCATGGACTTCCAATTGTCATCGCCGTTTGATTACGGCCAGGCGGCGCTTGTCTACGTGCCGACCGATATGCCTGAGCCGGGCATGGCCGGCTACCAGCGAGCATTGGAGCAGACGCTGATCGCGCTCTGTAAGGCATCGGTTGGCCGCGCCCTCATCCTCTTCACCTCTCACAGCGCGGTCAGGGCCACCTACAGGGCTATTCAGCGTCCACTGGAAGACGACGGTATCATGGTGCTCGGCCACAACATCGACGGTTCCCGCAAGCAGTTACTTGAGCGGTTCAAGAGCAACCCCCGCACCGTCCTGTTAGGCACATCCTCCTTCTGGGAGGGGATCGACGTAGTAGGCGATGCCCTCTCTGTACTGGTGATAGCCAAGCTACCCTTCTCGGTACCCAGCGACCCGGTGTTCGCCGCCCGCTCCGAATTACTGGACAACGCTTTCGCCCAATACTCAGTCCCCCAGGCCATCCTCAAGTTCAAGCAGGGCTTCGGCAGGCTGATCCGCAGCAAGAAGGACCGGGGCGTGGTAGCGGTCCTGGATCGCCGGGTACTCTCCAAATACTACGGCCAGGCGTTCCTCAACTCCCTGCCCGAATGCACGCAGAAAAGGGGGCCGTCGGTCAACCTGCCAGGCGCTGTAGCCGAGTGGCTGGATGGGTAGGGATGTATAATAGGGGCAGGAGGTCCAACTATGAGTCTCGTGATTTCGGATGAGATATTGAGCGCAGCACAAATGACGCCTGCCGAATTAGCACAAGAGATCGCCGTGCTCCTGTTCCAAAAAGATAAGCTGAGCATCGGGCAAGCAAGTCATCTGGCTGGGATACCAATTGCTCAGTTTCAGCACCTGCTAGCTAGCAGGCAGATACCGGTACATTATGATATAGAGGACTTTGAGCAGGACCTTGAAACCTTGCGCTCTTTAGGCAGAATATGATTGTTGTAAGCAATGCTACGCCTCTCATCAATTTCGCAAGCATTGAAGAGATTGATTTGCTGGGCCGGATTTATGAAAGGATCGTGATTCCCGAAGCAGTCTATTATGAAGTCTATATCGCGAGCGCACGCCGACCTGAGATTGACATCGAAACAACGCGCGTACGTTCCTGGATTGAGACGCAACAATTAGCGGATAACATCCTGGCTACAGCGCTTACTGCTGATTTAGGCCTAGGCGAAGCTCAAGCCATAGCCCTAGCCACAGAAGTAAACGCGGATCTACTCTTACTGGATGAGCGCAAAGCTAGACGAATAGCAACAAGGCTAGAGCTACGATTCACCGGCACGCTAGGTATTCTGATCGAAGCAAAGCGTAGGGAAGTGATCCCCGAGATCAAGCCTTTACTGGATGGTATTATCAACCGAGCGGGCTTCTGGATTACACAGCAACAATACTTGCGTGCGCTCAGCGAAGTTGGCGAATAAGGGGGAGCATCTATTTCTATCGCCCACCTTGCCCCTCCCAAGCCAGCCTACCCAACGCCCCAAGCAGTACGTTATACGGTGCCGCGTTCTCCGGGTGAAACTCGAAGCGGGCGCGCTCGAAGTACTGCACCGTGTAGGTCTTACCATCCGATAGCTTCTCCTCGAACTCATCCGTAATAGGATAGCCGTTAACGAAGACTCCGCCGTTCTTCTCCCAGCGCTGAAGGAACGCCCCACCTACCCACTTGCCCGTTTCTGGGAAGAGCTTGCCCGCCTCGTGATTCTGGCGCTGGTTAGGCGCACCGCCGGGATATGTCTTGCGATATTGGAGCGTCCCAAGCTGGGACAACATCACATCGTAAGGCGGCTTGTTCTCCAGGTGCAACTCGAACACCGCCCGCTCGAAGTACTGCACCAGATAGCTCTTGCTGTCAAGCGCGCTCTTCTCATTGACAGGGGTGGAGATAGGGTAGCCAAACTGCTGCAAGCCTCCATAGCTGCGCCAGTAGTCTTCCATCGCCTTGCAAATGGCAAGCTGAGTCTCTGGGAAGAGCACGCCGCCCGCGCACGAATTGCTCCCGTCGAGGTTCGAGATCGGCTGGGGCGCGACCCCTTTCCAGGAGGTTATGTGCTGCTTCGTCAGGTCGAGGTAGCGCGTGCCGTAGGACTGCGCAGGCTCGATCTGCGTCCCTTCGAACCACTCGTTGTAGCTGGTAATCGTGATCCATTCAGGGTTACTGGCCGTCGCCCCCTTCCACATTTCGTTGTAAAGCGACCCATCGCCCCTGGGGAAGACCTTTGCATTCTGCCGAGGCGGCTGCACCCTGCTCTCGTCCCAGCCGGGGATCACACCCGCCACCCATAACCGCCTGGTGCCATGCTGCTTGTTGTAATTGTCCACGGTAGCACGCCACTGCTTATGTACCTGCCCCGCGTTCGTGTTGGCCTGCCACTTGCCCGCGCTGTAGAAATGGATCGTGTCGAACACATCGAGGTAAGAGATATCGGTGGTATCCACCGACCAGACCTGCCCGTTGGACGGATCGACTGCCGAGCGCACGGCCCGCCACTGCGCCGCGCCGCCCACCGCCTGCGGCCTCCAGAAGAAGACCACCGGCTTACCAGCCCACTTCAGGAAAGCCGGGTGGTTGGCGTACTTGCTCATCAGCCCCTTTAGCTGACCCGCCACGTCGCCCTGCCGCGCCACGGAGTCGGTTTCAAAATAGACGGTGGCCTTGAAGTTATACCTGGCGGCAATATCGAGCAGCTTGGCGAAGTTGGTGTCGCTGGGCGTGTCCAGCCCCGACCACGAGGCTATAAAGCCATCGATACCCACCCCGGCGGCCTCGCGTACCTGCCACTCGATAGTCTCAGGCCGGTTGGAGTCGTAGGGGTTGGCCGGGGTATCCGGCATTTGCCCTTTGCCGAAATCGGCGGGGCTATACCAGGCATAATAAAACGCGAGCACCAGTTTGTCCCCGGATTGCGAGAGGGACATCGCCCCGGCGCTGGGGGAGCTTCCCCAGGGCAATATAGAGAACAAAACTACGGCCGCCCCTATGATAGGGAGCATAAACCGCGAAGAACGAGCAGGCATATCCGCTTCTTTCTAGCCGTATTGTGGGCGATGGCGCTATGAGAAGTGCCTATATTAGTACTTATAGATAGATTGTAGCCAGGCGCGCGGATTGGCGCAAGGGTCAACAGTCACATTCATACCTGGGAGTTTAGTCCCAGTCGCTATAGCAGGGGATGGCATAGAAAATGCATATAGGAGCAGCGGTTGCGCAACCGGCATGCAAACTTACCAACAACCTTCTAAGCATGCTGGACTAGAGTGGAGTAGGCATGACAGTCAAATTACTGATCTGCGACGACGACCCGGACATAGGGGAGGTGGTGTCGTTCGCCGCCGGTATTATCTGGCCCACCTGCCAGGTAAAGAAGGCAACTAACGGGAACGACGCCTTGCGTCTCTTTCACGAGACGTCGCCCGACCTGATAGTCCTCGACGTAGGTATGCCACCCCCCAATGGGTTCGAGGTGTGCAAGCGCATACGCGAAGTGTCGCAAGTGCCGATCATAATGCTGACGGCACACCACGCGACAGCAGATAAGATCAAAGCTTTCGAGATAGGCGTCGATGATTTCGTCACCAAGCCTTTCGACTCGCTCGAATTGCTGGCCCGGATGCGCGCGCTGGTGCGCAGGGTGTCGGGCGTCCACGACCAGGCATTTATGCAGCCGGCCCAGGAGATAGTAATAGGCGATCTGTTGATGAACACGGCCACCCGCGAAGTGCGCGTCAAAGGAGAACCCATACATCTGACCTCCACCGAGTACAAGCTGTTGGAAGAGATGGCGCGACACGTGGGCACGGTCCTCTCGCACGATACGCTGCTGCGTCGCGTGTGGGGCCCTGAATACGAAGGTGAAGAACGTTACCTAAAAGTATTCGTGCGCAGGCTGCGCCAGAAACTGGGCGACAATACAAAGAAGCCACGCTATATCCAGACCGAATGGGGTGTCGGCTACCGAGTCGTGCCCCAGAGCTAAACCCATATGGCATCTTCTTGGGGCACGGCGACGCCGTGCCCTCTCCTTTTTATACCAGCCTGACTACCGTTTGAGGTTACCCTTGTCTACTTTTATTCACTATCGTTTTTACTGTCGTCTACCGCTGCCGCTACCTTCGACTGGTAAAGTATGAGAGCGTCAGTAAGATCGAACATCTTAAGGGCGTAACCCTTCAGAAGCCTGGCCGGGTCTTCCCCGGCACAGGCAAAGATGTAACACCGGCGTTACATCCAATACACCACAACGACGAAAGGACAAGGGAACCATGTTTGACAAGCTATTGGAATCTAACCGAGGTGGAGGCGGCAGCCAGGGTGGCCGAGGCGGCGGTAGCAGCCAGGGCAACCAGGGTGGCGGCCAAAGCGGCGAGCGAGGATTTGCCGCTATGGACCCGCAGGAGCAGCGCGAGATCGCCCGCAAGGGTGGCGAGGCCGTGAGCCAGGACCGCGAGCATATGGCCGAGATTGGCCGCAAGGGCGGCGAAGCCTCCCAGGGTGGCCGCTCCGCAAGCGGAGGCGGCGGTGGAGGTGGAGGCCAGGGCGGTAACCAAGGCGGTAACCAAGGCGGTAACCAAGGCGGTAACCAGGGTGGTGGCGGAGGCCGAGGAGATAACGATAATGAAGGCGGCGGTCGCTCCGGCAGGGGTGGAGGCCAGGGGGGCAACCAGGGTGGTAGCAGCGGCGGTGGTCGCGGCGGCAACCAGGGTGGCAACCAGGGTGGCGGCGGAGGCCGAAGCTAGATAATCACCAGGACACCTACTACGTCCTACCCCCTCCTGTAGAGAAAGGGACTGCGTCCAATCACGCAGTCCCTTTCTCTATTTTACAACCTGGATAATTATGCGCTCTCTTCGAGATCCTTAGTGCTACCCCTGTCGAGGGTGCGGCTGCGCTCACGGTCGTTGCGCGTAACAAGCAGAGGCGGGCGCGTGCCCCCTATCACCTCTTGGTTGATAACGCACTGGCGTATACTCTCCTGGGAAGGGATGTCGAACATCACGTCCAGCAGGACCTCCTCGATGATGGTGCGCAGGCCACGCGCCCCGGTCTTCTGCTTGAGGGCTTTGTCGGCCACAGCTTCCAGGGCGTCCTGGGTGAAGATCAACTCGACCTTGTCCTGTTGCAGCAGTTTCTCGTACTGCTTGACGATGGCGTTCTTCGGCTCCACGAGAATGCGCACCAGCGCGGTTTGGTCCAACGGGTCGAGCGCCACAATGATGGGGAGGCGGCCCACGAACTCAGGGATCAGGCCGTACTTCAGGAGGTCTTCGGGCACTACCTTCGCCAGCAGGCTGGCCGCCTGGCGCATACGCTCTTCGCCAGTCAGGTGCTTGGTGAAGCCAATGGTGTCGCCGCCGCCCACGCGCCGGGCTATGATCTCCTCCAACCCCTCAAAGGCCCCGCCGCAGATGAAGAGGATATTGGAGGTGTCCACCTGGATGAAGTCCTGGTGGGGGTGCTTCCTGCCCGCTTGAGGGGGCACGTTCGCCACCGTGCCCTCGACGATCTTGAGAAGCGCCTGTTGCACCCCCTCGCCTGATACGTCGCGGGTGATAGAGGGGTTGTCGCTCTTGCGGGCGATCTTGTCTATCTCGTCTATGTACACGATCCCCTTCTCGGCGCGCTGTATGTCCAGGTCGGACGCCTGGAGGAGTCGCAACAGGATGTTCTCCACGTCCTCGCCCACGTAGCCCGCCTCGGTGAGGGCGGTGGCGTCGGCGATGGAGAAGGGCACGTCGAGGATCTTGGCGAGGGTCTGGGCCAGCAGCGTCTTGCCGCACCCTGTCGGCCCCAGCAGGAGGATGTTGCTCTTCTGAAGCTCGATATCATCCCCTTTGATGCCGGAGACAATGCGCTTGTAGTGGTTGTAGACTGCCACGGAGAGCACCTTCTTGGCGCGGTCCTGGCCTATTACGTAGCCGTCGAGCATCTCGGATATGCGCCTGGGCTTGGGGATCTCGCGGTCCAGTCTGAAACCGGGCTTGTGGGCTGTGAGATCGTCCTCGTCGATGATCTCGCGGCAAAGCTCCACGCACTCGTCGCAGATATAGACGGCCCCCGGCCCTGCTATAAGGCGGCGCACATCTTCCTGGCTCTTACCACAGAACGAGCAACGGTACTGGGAAGGCTTCCCACCTCTCGTGCTAGCCATGTTGGTCGACTCCTCAGATTTAGGACTGAGGGCTGAGGACTGAGGACTGAGGTGCGAGCGATTTACCGCTCAGTCCTCAGCCCTCAGTCCTCAGTCCTATCAGATTTTGAGTCCGCCCGCTATGAGCGTATCGACGGTGCTCTTCTCGTTGCCGGGGATCGCGTGAGCAGTGGGCATGATCTCGTCGATGAAGCCGTACTCTTTGGCCTGTTCCGTATCCATGTACATGTCGCGGTCGAAGTCGCGGGAGATCCTTTCGAGTGGCTGGCCCGTGTGTGTAGCCATGATCTGGCGCACCTTCGACTGCTGGCGGATAAGCTCGCGGGCCTGGATCTCGATATCGGGGGCATAGCCGCCGATACCGCCGACGCCCGCCGGGTGCTGGTGTATCGTGGAGTTGGGGAGGGCGAAGCGCTTGCCCTTCGCGCCCGCGCACAGGAGCACGGTCGCCATCGAGGCGGCCAGTCCCACGCACAGGGTGCTCACGTCGGGGCGAACGAACTGCATGGTGTCGTAGATGGCGAGACCGGCAGTTACCGAGCCGCCAGGCGAGTGTATGTAGAGTTGGATGTCGCGCTCCGGATCCTCGTGATCGAGGAAGAGGAGCTGGGCGACTATGGCGTTGGCAACCTGATCGTCAATCGGCGTGCCGAGGAAGACGATGCGGTCGCGCAGGAGACGCGAATAGATGTCGTATACGCGCTCGCCACGGTTGCTGCTCTCCACCACGTAAGGAATTACGGACTGGGGCGCAACAGGCTGAGTCTGGGACGCAGGGGTCCACAGGGGATGTTGGTTCATGTTCTTACTCCTGCCCTCTCGGGGCCATTATACTGCATGACATAACGGAGTACAATTGGTTTTCCCCAATCTCTTTTAAGATTGGAGGCAGTTATGTCGCATATCGCTTTGTTTGTTGTGGGGATTTCGATCTTATATGGGGGCTGATGAGGGATCTGATCTCATCGCCTTGCTGTCAATTATACCACAATCCTCTCCCGGCCATTACGCCCATATAAGCCTCGCTTCTCTTGATTTTC
>JBAURA010000592.1:0-2086 GCA_049580985.1 Chloroflexia bacterium | reverse complement strand
CGAGCGGCAGCGAGTCGAGGCTGACACATATCCGTGCCACCGCGCGGGCGTTGTCCGCGTTCAGGCCGAAGGTGCGGTCGGCGGCCCTGGCGCGCTCTACGAAAAGCGAGATCGCTTCGTAGCGGGCAAGCGCCTCCACGCTCTCCGGCTCCTCTCCCGGCATGGGCGCTTCCATCGGAGGCACCGCGAAATCATGCTCCCCGTACACCCGGAGCACTTCGCGGCTGGTGACCAGCACCCTCAACCCAGGCGCTCCCCTCAGCAGCTCCGCCACCATGTCGCCCGCCTCCACCACCTGCTCGAAGTTATCGAGCACCAGCAGCATCTCTTTAGAGCGCAACTCCTCCTTGATAGGCTCCAACAAAGGACGCCCACCCTGTTCGTGTATCTTAAGGGTCTCGGCTATCTCCGCGATCACCAGCCACGGATCGCGCAATGGCGCGAGGGCCACGAAGAATACGCCGTCGGCGAAATGGGGCAGGGCAAGCGTGCCAAGCGCGAGCGAGAGCCTGGTCTTGCCGATTCCTGGCGGGCCGGTCAGCGTCAGCAGCCTCATTCCCGGCTGCCTGACAAGGTCGAACAGCTCGGCCAATAGTGCCTGCCTGCCTATGAAGGGCGTGGGCTGTGCGGGTAGATTGTTCGGGTAGCGGAGTAGCGCGCGCCACGGCGCGTCGCCGTGTCCGGCCTGCCTCGTGCCTCCATTGAGCGCTTCCACGCCTGAGCGGGCGAACTGCACAAAGGCCTCCAGCTCTGCATCCGGCACATCCAACTGGCGCGCCAGCAACTCGGCCACCTGCCGCGATGGCCTGCGCTCGCCCGACTCCAGCTTCTCGATAGTCACCGTTGACAGGCCCACCTCCCTGGCAAGCTCTCGCCTGGTAAGGTCAAGCGCCTTCCTGCGCTGCATCAGCCAGCTACCGAACTGTGTATCCGTATCCAACCCCCTGCTCTCCTATCGGTGCTCCTGTTATTCTAACGTAAGAGTTCAGACCAGTGTAGAGAAACCCGGATCGTAGGGGCACCCCTCGTGGGTGCCCTGTCCCCATACCCTGATCTTATCCGAAGAGGGCACCCACAAGGGGTGCCCCTACGACGTTCCCCCGTAAGTCTGAAATCTTACATCCCAACGTCGCGGTACATACCCAGGCCACATATAACTTCTTGTATGACTTTCTGTATGACCCATTATACCCTGCATGCCCTTTACAGGAACGCCACTTGCTTCTATGAATAGAGTAGACCCACGCGGCGTTCCATGCGCCGCCTTACCCCTGGTCAGGCACCCCTCCCGCGCCTGCTACCCAACAGACTCGTGACACCATCACCAGAAAGGGTATTGATGTGTTAATTAGAGCTACCTTGCCTGCGATCCCTCGCACCCGTACCACGCTATTGACCGCATTATCCCTGGCGCTGCTTGCCGCCATGTTCCTGCTCACCCTCCTCAGCGATACTGGCGTGGCCGCCCTCTCCGCTGCCCCCGCATCGCCCCTCGGACAGGTTGGCCCCGGCACGTGGGAGCATCAATCGCCCCTCCCCACCGGCGCTACCCTCAACGATGTTGACATGATCTCGCCCACCGAGGGCTGGGCCGTCGGCCAATACGTCGGCAACGGCGGCGTCATCGTCCACACCACCGACGGCGGCCTGACCTGGGACTACGCCACCACCGGGGTGGACGAGCCTAACTACGCCGTGCGCTTCCTCGACTCGAATCACGGCTGGGCAGCCTCCAATAACGCCGTTTACTACACCACCGACGGTGGGCGCACCTGGGGAGAAGGGCAGGGCCTGATCGGCTCCTTCTACTTCCTGGAGTTCGCCACCGTCAACGACGGCTTCGCCACCACCGGCATTGACGGAGGCTATTTCAGGACCACCGACGGCGGCAGGAACTGGTCTCTGCGTCGCCTGCCACGCGATGTTGCGGGCATTCAATTCTTCGACGCCAACAACGGTGTAGCCAACTCCGAAGATGGCGTGTTCCACACCACCGACCGGGGCAACACCTGGGCGTTCACCCCCGGCCACGGCGGGACGTACTTCCTAAATCACAACCTCGGCTGGAACGTTTACCAGGATATAT
>JBAURA010000591.1:0-4648 GCA_049580985.1 Chloroflexia bacterium | reverse complement strand
GAGCAGCAGCGTCTCGGCCTCAATGCCTTCTATGCAGAAGTTGGCGTTGTTGGGCAGGCGCTCGGTGGGGTGTCCCATGAGGTGCGAGCCGGGGATGCGCTCGATGATGCCCGCGATCAGCCTGTCGCGCAGGCCGCGTATGTAGTCGCCCTCTGCCTCCAGATTGGCGTGCGCCCTCGCCAGCGCCGCGCCCAGGCCCACGATGCCGGGCACGTTCTCGGTGGACGCCCTGCGCCTGCTCTCCTGCGAGCCGCCGTGCTGGATAGGGACGATAGCCGTGCCGTTCCTGATATAGAGGATGCCCACACCCTTCGGCCCGTAGAACTTGTGCGCCGACAGAGAGAGAAGGTCGGCCCCCAGCGCGTCCACCTTCAGGGGGAGGTAGGCGCCACCCTGCACGGCATCGGTGTGGAAGTACGCGCCGCCCCTGTGGGCTATGTCGGCTATCTCGCGCACCGGCTGGATCGTGCCGATCTCGTTGTTAGCGTACATGATGCTGACCAGTACGGTGTCGGGACGCATGGCGCGCTCGACGTCCCGTGGGTCAACTATGCCGTAGCTATCGACGGGCAGGGTGGTGACCTCGAAGCCGAAGTGCTCCAACTCCTCGGCGGAATGGATGATGGCGTGGTGCTCGATGGCCGAGATGATGATGTGGCCCGGCCCCTTGGACGGTGGACGGTGGACGGTGGACGGTGAATGTTGGTCGTCGACGGTCGACCGTTCACCGTCTGCGGTCGGGCGCAGGCCGCGCCTGTAGGCCAACGCCACGCCCTTCATCGCCAGATTGTCCGCCTCGGTGCCGCCCGACGTGAAGACGATCTCGCGTGGGCGCGCCGCCAGCACCTGCGCCACCTGCCTGCGCGCCCCTTCCATGCCCTGGTGGGCCGCGCGCCCCCAGGCGTGTACGCTCGATGGGTTGCCATACTTCTCGCTAAAATATGGGAGCATAGCTTCAACCACTTCGTGGAGGACGCCTGTGGTAGCCGCGTGGTCGAGGTAGACGGAGCGCAATGGTATACCGTTGTTAGATGTGGTGTTGTTTGAATGTATGCCCATGATTGTTCGCCCTCATTATTGAGTGTTTGATTTGGGGATTTGCTGATTTGTTGGTGATATGTTTATCTAAATTATAACACGAATGGTCCAGGATAGAGCGGACGACGTATGGATTCCCGTGCTGAGTGGGATACTGATTAGACCCCGGTGTTGCCGGTTGACACCCTACAAAGTCGCACCTTATAATCAGCCGCATGAGAACCCCGCTGGCTATACCTGAAGCGCAACCCCAGCACGAGTATGCCCCGGTTATTCATGAGCACGAGATAGTACAGACCGAGAAAATCTCTATAAATCTGCCTGGACGTGATTTCGCCGTTTTCCTGCTGCTATTACTGGCTGTGGATATCAGCAGTCTTTTGCATATCTATAATTTGACCCGTTTGTATAACGAATACTTCTTCCTGGGAGTGGGTTTCTTTCTAGCGCTTTGTGCGGTGTTGCTCCTGTTGCCTGGTTATGAGCTGCCCAGGTGGCTCAGGTTGCCTGCGTGGAG
Organism: Chloroflexia bacterium; assembly: GCA_049580985.1. GTDB lineage: Bacteria > Chloroflexota > Chloroflexia > QHBQ01 > JADMIH01 > JADMIH01. The sequence goes on along the minus strand of JBAURA010000591.1, from coordinate 3,093 downwards.
GCCCCTACAGACGCTTGGGGCGCTGTTATGTTTGGGGCTTGCCGTGGGCAGCCTATTTATGCTGATGCGGGCGGCTTCGCATGCTCCCGATTGGTATTTATCCTCCCACCCGAATGATGTGCTTAGTGTGCCGGTAGCGCGCATACTCTTGTTAGGAAGCATCGCGGGCGCGGCATTACTGGCTGGTGGGATCTCGTATGCTCGTAATGAGAGGCTGCGGCGCGTGCTGTTGCCGGTATTGGCGGGTGCGTGGTTCGCGGTGTCGGTGGTGACGCTGCTATTCTTGATGGGTGTAGGCGATAGTGTGGCGGCTACCTGGGCTGCCCTGATAGGCTCGGGCTGGTTGGTGCCAGGGGCGGTAGGGTTACTGGTCTTAGTGCTGCTATTGACGCAAGTAGGGCCGCGCGTGTTTATGGTGGTTACGTTAGGTGTGGGGTTGGTACTGCGTGTGATTGCTCTGCCCGCTATAGATGTGAGCGTCAAGCATGGAGATATGCTGCCCCTGGTGCAGTTGTCGACTACTCGGCTGCTCCAGGGCCAGAACCCCTATGTAGTGTATCAGCTACCGTGGGACCTGCCTCTCACTTACTGGCCGCTCACCATGTTGAGTTACACGCCGTTCACAGCGCTTGGACTGGATATACGCTGGGCCAATCTCTTGCTGGCCCCCGTGCTATGCGCGTTGCTGTGGGGACGGGCGACCAGGCCCGGGGCGATAGCTTGCTATGCTATTGGGCTGCTTTATCTGATACCTGCCATGCTGCAATGGGACATCACAACTGAGGCCCCGGTGTTCTGGCTGTGGTTGTCGGTGGCGTTTGCGCTGAGTTCGGCCCCGGCTCCGTGGCCCGGTGTAGGCATTGGCTTAGCTACCGCATGTAGCCCGCTGGCCCTGCCGTTCGCGCCGTTCTTGCTGGCGCACTGGATGAGCAAGAGCAAGCGAGAAGCACTGGTCAACTTGGCGGGAGCGGTGGGAGCCGGTGCTATGCTGGTTTTGCCGTTCCTGCTGTGGAACTTCTCCGGCTTCTGGGCGGGCGCGGTGACATGGTTCAACGACATCAACAGCCTGCCGCGTCTAAAGTGGGACACCGACCGCACCTGGCTCTTCGAGAACGGCCTGGCAGGGCCTTTCTGGCTGCACGGCTGGGAGCACTGGCTCAAGCCTCTGCAAGCGCTGCTGATTGGTGGTCTCTTCCTGCTGGCGCTCAGGGTACGGTTGAACCTCGCGGCGGCTTTGAGATGGGGTACGGCGGGGTTCCTGTTGTTTATGGTATTTAATCCTGTGATCTGGCCGTATCTATATGTACCTGCGCTGGTTGGGTTGGTATTCGCAATGAGTTATGCAGCGCCTTCTGGATTGAATTCGCACTGATGAGTAGCTAACTCAAGGATAGCAGAACGCCCAGGTTGTTCGGCTCGTTGCCGCTCGAAGTGAGGACGATCTCGCGCGGCCCCAGGCGTGGACGCTGGATGGGTTGCCGTACTTCTCGGTGTAGTAGGGGAGCATCGCGTCCACCACCTCAGGCAGCACGCCCGTGGTAGCCGCGTGGTCCATATAGACTGAGCGTAGCAGTATGCCGTTGTTGGATGTTGTGCCGTTTGAATGGATGCCCATGTTGTGTTCCTTCTTATATTGATTGCTATTTACGGATTTTGAGTGCGTTGGTAGATAGTGATATGAATGTCTAATTATACCACGAGCAATGTTGATTATTAGTAAGGCCAAATCTTGCCTTTCAAAAGCAACTGATCAATTTCAATGCTTTGACATTTAGGATGAAAGGCGAACATGCTTCGAAGAGTTTCGACAGCAGCATAGGCCCTGATCATCAGTTCGCGTTGCCTATGAATGAATTGTTGATCAAACGTATTCTCATTGATTTTATGAGCTGGTTGTTGTCGCTGTTTTCTAACATCTCGAAGTGTCTCCAGCATATTGTTGATTGGCTCCCAATCAGGAGTTTGAAAGTAAGCACGAATCCATTCATCCAGTAGGGTAATCGTGCCCTTATTGCGTATTACTATTTTGCCATCTGAGCGAGGTTCGTCGTATTCATCGGACACTTCGTTCATAAAGAATTCTTTGTTAATATTTTCTGACAGAAGTTTGTCTAACAAAAGCACAAAATCGTTATATTCCCTTAATGTTGGTCGTACAAGGAACGAGAACTCCAAAGGTTTGTCTCGATCTGAGAAGTCACTTCGAAAAAGCGGTGGCCTCTCCATTGCTTGTGCCATCTGATTGATGATATGCAACTCCTTCATGAAGGCTTCAAATATGGATATTCCTGTCCCCCAATTTCCTCGAATAGTATTGTCGTAATAGTCGGGATGGAGCTTGTAATCTCCCTCTAGCTCTTTTGCTTTCCAAATTTGCTGGTGCTCTGGACTGAGATCTGCTAAGTAACGAAGGTAGACTGCGACAGCGCGATTCAGGTCTTCGTCATAGCAAAAGCCAAATGTAGACAGAAAAATACGATCGCTCTTTTTTACATTCTTTGCCTCATAGTATTCGGTTGTTATGTAGATACGACCGCGAACTTCGTCTGTTACATAGTCGTACCGAGGGTCATTTCTATAGAACTCAAGCACTGATAGATCAAAGGACCTGAATCTTAGCTGGGGCGCACCCAATGCGAGGCTCAGTGTATATGGTCTGCCTTCATAATTGGCTCGATCTACCACAGCCTCTAGATGGCTTGGAGTTGGGTATATGCAAGCATGTTCGTCTGCTGTGGGCAATTTGCTTATTTGTATCTCAAGTGACTCAGAACCGAGACGAAGGATGTGTGTATTTACATCTGTGCTGCTGAAAAGGATTAGCACCTTTCCAGTTTGAAGCAATATTTCTACTTCGCGAACGAAATTGCTCCATCTAAATCTCAGTACTCGTGCCAGCCATCGGAGCGGCACACCATTGAAATCACTTGACTCTAAGTATCGTGTAGTGATCTCATTTAAGATCTTGTCTATTCGTCTCGCCAAGATCTGCCTCCGATCTCGATTCTGCAGTATCTTTCTTTATATGTGCCTAATTAGAGTTTATACATGCATTCTAAGCAATGCTTCCGTCTGGAGACGTATTCGCTCTGC
>JBAURA010000590.1:0-2677 GCA_049580985.1 Chloroflexia bacterium | reverse complement strand
GCCTTGCGGCGAAGGGTGAATTTGGCGTCTTTTGCCCTGTGTTTCTGAGTGGCGCGTCTACGTGTCTTGTTCATCTTGGTGCTTCTCCTCCCGTGGTGTTGGTGGCGATACTGAGCTTCCAGGCGTCGGGTAGTCGATTTCCTCAGGTTCTTGAGCGAAAGGGGGCGCGGGCTGGTACGAAAGCTCGGTGTGAGGCATCGGGTAATCGAGGTCAACTACCTCGGGGAAGTAGGCACGCCCATTGTCGGGCGAGGCTTGCCTTTGGGCCAATTCCTCCTGGATGTGGGGCGGTATCTCGCCCGTAGCCATGAACTTCTCTTTCTCCCCAGGCGTCATCCCTTCCATGATGGGGTGAACCGTCCAGGGGTTGTCGGAGGGGATGGCGGTCGTTACCTCCCCTTTGCGTGTGGGCTTGAGCACGCTTGTGGCGGCGTTCGCGGTGGACTTGACCGCGCCGGTAACCTCGGTGGTGACGTTATTTATCTCGCCGGTGAGGTCGCGCCAGGCGGTGCGGGCAGGCTCGACGGTACGCCGGAGGTCCGCTATCCCCTTACCGAGCGTGCGCGCGGCCTCCGGCAGCCGTTCAGGGCCGAGCACCACCAGGGCAACCACCATGATGAGCAGGATCTCAGGGAGGCCGATGCCGAAGATCTCCATTAGCCTCTTACCTCGCCATGCGTGCGGTTCGCGCCTTGTGCGACCAGACCCGGACGCACGGAGAGCTGGCCGAGCACCCACCGGGCGTAGTCGGAGTTCACGGAGGCCGGTTCCACGGCGATAATGCATGGTAAGTCGTAGCTGTGCAACTGCTCTATCCTTGCGCGGGCCGGCTCGACTGCTTCCCTGGCGGTCTTGCACAGCAGAATATGCTCCGTTTCGTCGGCGAGGCCATCTTGCCACAGGTAGAGGGAGCGCGAGGCCACGATGTTGGCGCAGGCGATCAGCGCTTCACGTATGAGAGTCGTGGCGATACGCACGGCTTCCTCTTCGGAGCCGCACGGCACGTAAAGTATGGCAATCTCGCCGGAGTTGGGCATCACTATGTAACTCCCGTTCGAACCAATTATATACCAGTAGCGAGCGAGCGTCCACGCGGGGAGGTAGAAGTGTTCAAATCAGGGTTCAGGAAACAGGATCGTAGATCGTAGGGGGACCCCTTGTGGGTGTCCTCTTTGGGCGAGATAATAGTACGGGAAGAGGGCACCCACAAGGGGTGCCCCTACGATCTTTGCACTGCAAAGCTGAACTGAACTGTTATGGGGAGGTGATTCTAGAGGAAGATAGCCAGGCCGAATGAACTAAAGCCTGCTGAAAGTGGTAGAATATAGAGGGTGCCACTCATGAGGCTGAGAGGGTGGCTGCCTCAGATAGAAACGTGCAAAGCTGGAGAGGGGTTATGTCCGTTTTGCCGGCACAGCTTAGGGATAGCGTACATGGTGAACGGTGGAGGGTCGAGTTCGACCGTTCGCTGGGAGCCGCGCGCCAGTCGCTGGCCCGGCGGAAGACCCTGGGGTTCGCGGCGGCGACATTGTGGGTAGCGGTGCTGCTATCTTGCCTATGGGTGGCGCTGGTGCGCTTCACGTTGCTCGACATACCCCAGTGGCCCGCCGTGCTGTTTCCTATAGCCTGGCTCGTATTATTGCTGGTTGTGCGCCGGACCCGAAGGATCGGGATCGGAGAGGCGGCGCGCTACCTGGACCGTGCGCTGAGCCTGGACGAGCGGGTGGCGACGAGCCTCGAGTTGGTGCGGTCTACGCCGGTGGCCGGCCTGCGCCCCGGCAAGATGCGCGCGCCGAGAGCTATGCTTGAGGAAACTGCCTACTATTTGAAGCAAAAGAGAAGTTTGCTTCCGACCGGGTGGGGTTATACCTTACGCAGATGGCAGTGGGCCGCGATGGGTATGGGCTTGCTGGTGCTGTGTGGCGCGATCCTGCTGCCCACGCCGCTGGACCAGGTGCGCGCCGAACGCGCGGAGCTACGACGAGCGGTGAACGAACAGATCGCCAGGGTGGAACAACTACGCGCCGAGCTTGTGGCGAGGCCGGGGCTGGACGAGGAATCTAAGGCCCTGATCGAGCAAGAACTGCAACGGTTGCTGGATGTGCTGGCGACGCCTCAGCACGATAGGTCGGCGCTGCTGGCAGCCATCGCGGACACGCAGGAGCGGCTGCAAGCCCTGTCGCCGGAGAGCACCGCCGATTTCTCAGGCCTGGTGGCCGCCGCGAAGACGGTGCAGAATGCGACGGTGTCAACCGCCCGCCTGGGGTCGCTGCAATTCACGCTCGACAACCTGTGGAGCCCGGAAGACCTGCCCGACCTGTCGGACCTGGGTAAGGCGGCGGATGCCGCTCGCACGCTTGCCGATTGGGTCGAAACCCTGAACGCCCGGCAAATCGAGGCACTGGCTGTGAATCTGACGCGCGCCGAGAGCCAGGCGGTGTCAGAGGATACCGACCTCGCGCAGCATCTCCAGGAATCGTCACGAGCGATCGCCGCCAGGGAGGTGGGGATGAGTATCGCGGCGCTGAACGCCGTTTCGAATCGGTTCCTGGAGGCTGATAGGCGATGGCAACTGGCGGGGGCTGTCGAGAAGGCGCTGGCCGATCTCGACGACGGCCGCCAGACGCTGGCTCGTGCGGGGGCGCAAGAGGTGAAGAAGGGGCAGGTCGGATTCCGC
>JBAURA010000589.1:0-5397 GCA_049580985.1 Chloroflexia bacterium | reverse complement strand
CTGTAACAGGTATACAGGGCGCACCAGGTAAAGACGCACGACATCGCGGTAACGCTGGTGGCCGGCACGAAGGAGACATTATCGGCCCTCAGGGAGGCGGGGTTGCTGCTGGGGGTGGTCACGGCCAAGCGTTTGCAGACGGCTATGCAGGGGCTGGACTTGTTCGGGCTTGCGCCCTACTTCGACACGATAGTGACGCTGGAGGACTCGAACACGCACAAGCCGTCGCCGGAGCCTTTGTTGGTGGCGGCGCAGAGGCTGGGGATCGAGCCGGTGGAAGCGATTTACGTGGGCGATGCGCGAGTCGATATAGAGGCGGGGCACGCGGCAGGGATGAAGACCGCCTGGGTGACGTGGGGCGCCGGCACGCTGGGGAACCTGGCGGCGGTTGAGCCAGATTATACGTTTGATAGCATGGCAGAGATTACAAGTAGGTTTACATGGATAGAGAGCGAAGCGAAGTAAAGAGCGAATATTCCGCGGGCGGCGTGGTCTTCCGGCCAAACGGTAAAGGTAAAGGTTGGGAAATCGTTGCGGTGCAGAGGGCGCGGCACGAAGATTGGTCGCTGCCCAAGGGTCACATCGAAGCGGGCGAGACACGGGAGCAGGCGGCGCTACGCGAGGTGAAAGAAGAGACCGGCCTAGATGCCCGCATCCTCTACTCGTTGGGCGAGATCAAATACTACTTCCGCAAACCGAAGGGCGACCTTATACGCAAGATCGTGTACTATTACCTGATGGAAGCCACCAGCGAGAAGTTCGGCAAGCCCAACTGGGAAGTATCCGAAGCGCGCTGGGTCAATATCAATGAGGCCCGGAACTTGCTCAGCTACGAGAAGGACAGAGCAGTGGTCACGAAAGCGCTAGTTGAGTTGAGAGTGAGGTTTCCTGAGAACGATGACAGACGAGTGACGAGTGACGAGTGACGAGTACGTATTTCGTACTGCGTACTGCGTACTGCGTAAATCTAATCCCCAATCCCTAATCCCTTAATCCCCATGTTCTACGACCGCGCGAAAATCTATGTGAAAGCCGGCAACGGTGGCAACGGCAGCGCTTCATTCCGGCGAGAGAAGTACATCCCCAAGGGCGGACCGGACGGCGGCGACGGCGGGCGCGGGGGTAGCGTTTACCTGCGCGTAAACCCTGATTTGAACACGCTGCTGCCGTTCCATTACCAGCAGCACTTCAAGGCCAGCCATGGCGGCAGCGGTGCCGGCAATCAGAAGCACGGCAAAGCCGCGCAGGACCTTTACATAGATGTGCCGCCGGGAACGTTCGTGGAGGTTATTGACGAGAACCCCGTGTCGGGGGCGGCTGCGGAGGCGATACAGGCCGACATGGTCAGGCCCGGCGAGACGCTCATGATCGCGCGGGGCGGGCGCGGCGGCCTGGGGAATACCCATTTCGCTACTTCCACGCACCAGGCACCCAGGTTTGCCGAGAAGGGCGAGCCGGGGCAAGAGCGGCTGGTCACGATGGAGTTGAAGATCATCGCCGACGTGGGTGTAGTGGGCTACCCGAACGTGGGGAAGTCCACCCTGCTGTCAGTGGCGAGCGCGGCCCAGCCCAAGATAGCGGACTACCCGTTTACCACCCTTCAGCCGATGCTGGGCGTGGTGAGCGTGGACGACGACACGTTCGTGATGGCCGACATACCGGGTCTGATCGAGGGTGCGAGCGGCGGGGCCGGACTGGGGTTGGAGTTCCTGCGGCACGTCGAGCGCACGCGCTTGTTGGTGCACGTGGTCGATGGCTCGGCGGGGCTGTGGGGCGATATGAGCGTAGAGGAGACGCATGTTTCGCAGACCACCGACCCTATCGAGGACTTCAAGCGGATCAACGAGGAACTGAGGCAGTACGACGCCGAGCTGGCCGCCAAGCCACAGATCGTGGCGATCAATAAGACGGACTTGCAGGAGGTGCGCGACAGGCTGCCCGTTTTGACCGAACAGTTCAGGGAGATGGGTCACGAGACGTATCCAATATCGGCGGCCACCGGCGCGGGCGTGCAAGATCTGCTGCGCGTGATGGCGGCGAAATTGAGGGAGCTACCGAAGCCGGAGTGGCAGGAAGAGGCTGAAGAAGTGGAAAAGATCGTCCACCCCCGTTATATAGCAGCTGAGTCGGCGCAGTTCCAGGTCAAGAGTGAGGGCAAGAATCGTTGGCGGGTGAGCGGGGAGCGGATCGAGCGGCTGGTGTCTATGACCGATATGGGCAACCCCTTCGCGCTGGAACGCCTGCAACGTGAGCTTGACAGGATGAAGATCTCGCAGGCGCTGAGCAAGGAAGGCGTCGAAGCCGGCGATACGGTGATGATCGGCGCAACAGAGCTTGAATGGAGCAACGACCCCTGGGCCGCGTTCAAGCAAGACCTGCCACGCAGAAAGAAAGAGGGGCCGGGGAAGAAGCACAGTTAGGGGGTGGACGGTGGACGGTGGACGGTGGACGGTGGACGGTGGACGGTAGTCGGTGGCCCCCCATCCCGGACAACTACTTTAATCAAGCTATGGTTTCAAAGCAGAGATAGCAGAGGTAACAGAGGTAAGCAGAGTTTTATTATTTACTTCTCCCATTCTCTGCTATCTCTGCTATCTCTGCTATCTCTGCTATCTCTGCTTTGAAACCGCACTCTGATTACGAACCTACTGTCTATTCACCGACTACCGACTACCGACTACCGACTACCGACTACCGTCGGCAATAGACAGCACGCGGGCGATGGTGTATAGTTGGCTCGTACGTTTTCACCCTGGCTTTAGCCTGTTTGCGCGTGTGCGAAACGGTACGGAGAGAGATGCGTATATACAGACGGCGAGATTTCGCGGCATTGGACGCGGATAGAGTCCGGTTGGAGGTGAGTGGGCATGATAGGTTCTGGACGTATCATTGGCTTGATCTTGATCGGCGTGGGCGCGCTCGTAGCCATATTGGGCATCATGTATTTCCTGACCAATACGGGGACCGACTCGTCGGCTAAGACCCTGGGGATCGGTTTTTGCCTGGTGCCTGCCGCTGTGATCGCCGGCTTCGGCGTATGGTTTATGATGCAGGGGAAGACCGAGACCGCCCAGTTCGCCGAGGTCGAGAAGCAGAAGAAGATACTCAACATGGTCGCCACGCAGGGCACGGTGCAGCTAGGGAACATTGCCCTGGAAACAGGCATGACGCTCGACCAGGTGAAGAACGCCCTGTACGACCTGGTGGGGAAGGGCCTATTCACGGGTTACGTCGATTGGAAGGGCGGCAAGCTCGTGTCGGCTGACGCGGCGGCGATCAATCAGGCCGTGATCAGCGGCAAGTGCCCCAACTGCGGCGCACCCCAGGTGGTGGGCGGCAAAGGGGTAATCAGATGCGAGTTCTGCGGGACCGAGTTCTTCATTCCCAAGTCGGCCCAGAGCGCTACGCCCGCCGCGCCACCGGCGCAGCCCGGCCCGCCCCCACCGGCATAGTGATTTTACACACGTCTTTAGAGGCTCTTTGAACTAGAGAGGGAGTGCAATGTCTAGACCTAGAACGCGATTTTCGGTTGCGCTCTTACTGCTGCTAATGGCGGCTACGGTACTGCCTGCCATGCTGGCGCTTGGCTCGCCTAATCGTGCATATGCCCAGGAGAAGCAGCTACACCTGGATAGGTTCGACGCAAACATCGCCGTAAACAGCGACGGGTCGCTGGATGTGCAGGAGATCATCACCTATGTGTTCGAGAGCGGCACGTTCAAGCGTGGCATACGGGAGATACCGCTCGACAAAGTAGACGGCATAAGCGACGTAAAGGTGGAAGAGGACAAGGCGGGCTTCTTCGTGCCTTACAGGCAAACCCAATTCAATGAAGATGACGAAGCAGACCTGGCCGTCCCACTTACCTACGGGACCCAGGATACCGGCTCGAACCTGAGAGTGCGCTGGATATTCGGCGACACGTCGAACGACACACGCACCTTCCGCCTCTCATATCACGTAGATGGCGCGATCCGGGTGTATGACGACCGGGACGAATTCGACTGGATTGCCGTTCCGGGCGATCAGAACATACCGATCAACAGCAGCCGCGTGGAGGCGACCTTCCCAGGTAGCACCGAGGGTTGGGAGACAGCCCAGTACCCCAATAGCGCGGAGGTGCGCCAGTTCGAGAATAAGATCGTGTGGACCGCTAACAGGAGCCTGAGTGGCGGGTTCGAGGTGGGCGCGCAGATACCGAAGGGCGTGCTCTCCCCCATCAAGCCGGGCTGGCAGGAGCGGATAGACCAGGAGGAGATAGCGGCGGAACAGGCGCGTAGGGCGCAGGCCGAGTACGACCGGACGACACGCCCGTTCGTGGAGCTGGCCGTGCTGCTGCTCGGCCTTGTGATAGCGGCGGGCGGCGTGCTGTGGACACTCAGGCGGTGGTACACGGCGGGGCGCGACAAGCCCGTGAAGCTGCCGATAGACTACCTGGCCGACCCGCCGAGCGACCTGCCGCCGGGGCTGGTGGGCACGCTGCTCGATGAGACAGCCGACGTGCGCGACGTGATCTCGACCATAGTGGACATGGGTAAGAAGGGCAACCTGACTATATCCGAAACGCAGAGCAGCGGCTTCCTGGGCTTCGGCGGCAGCAAGGACTTCCAATACACGCAGACGGGCGAGACCACGCAGTACGGCTACGAGCGGAAGGTGATGAACTCGCTCTTCAAGAAGGGTTCGTCCGTGGGCCTATCCGACCTGAAAAACACTTTCTATAGCGACCTGCCGCCCATTTATAACGATATGTACAAAGAGGCGGTGAAGCTCGGCTACTTCCCCGAAAACCCGCAGGCGGTGCGGGCGCGCAACATGGGCATAGGAGTGGGTATCATAGCCCTGGGCATCCTTGTCGGCTTCGCCTGGATCATATTCGGAGAGAGCTTCAGCCGCTTCCTGATAGTGCCCGCCTTCGGGCTGGCCCTGGTCGGGGCGGTGAGGATAGCTATCTCGGGAGCGATGCCTCGCAAGACGGACTTCGGAGCGGAGGAGGCCGAGAAGTGGCGCGCCTTCCGCCGCTATCTAGAAAGCCTACAGAAATACACGCAAGGGAACGTGGCGGTGGCGGCCCAGAAGTTCCAGGAGCACCTCCCCTACGCAGTGGCGCTGGGGGTGGACCGCCAGTATATCAGCCAGTTCAACAGCGTGCCCTCCTCGGCCATGCCGATGCCCCAGTACTACATACCCTACGGCTGGGGACCTTACTATGGCGGCGGGTCGGGGCAGTCGCTCGGCGGCGGCACACCCTCCGGCCCAATGCCGGGCGGTGGTGGAGGTGGTGGCCTGGACCTGGGCGGCGCGATGCAGGGGATGAGCAACTCGATAGGCGGGGCCATCCAGGGCCTGTCGGATAGCTTCACGTCGATGGTCAACTCGGCGTCCAGCGCCCTCACC
>JBAURA010000588.1:0-8010 GCA_049580985.1 Chloroflexia bacterium | reverse complement strand
AGTTTCTTCAACGACACCACGGGCGACTTTGATAACTCGGCGCGAAACGACGGAGTGTTCAACCTGACCAACCCCGACAACCCCTTCAAGGACTACTACATGGTATACGTCCCCTATTGCACCGGCGACGTGCACATGGGCAACAACGTGAAAACCTACCACTCCGAGGACGGCACGGAACTAAATATACACTACAAAGGATTTGCCAATTCCTCGACAGCGGTGCAGTGGGCATATGGCCACTTCGAGAGTCCTGAGCAGGTGTTCGTAGCCGGTTGTAGCGCGGGCAGTATCGGCTCGATCATGTTCGCGCCCTATGTCATCCAGCATTATCCCAACTCGCAGGTCGTCCAGTTGGGCGATTCGGAAGCGTTCGTGTTCGACCACCCTGTGGACTTGCAGAGCACCTACGCGGCACACGATAACTTCGCCAGCTGGATACCCGGCCTGGGAGAGATCAAGCCAGCCGAGTTCACGATGTCGCGTTTCTACGCGGCCATAGCCGGCTTCTACCCGGAATACACGTTCTCGCAATATAACACGGCCCACGACTACATCCAGCAAAGTTTCTATTTCGCCAATGTCCTGCCTGTAAGCACGCCCGTCCCGTGGGAGACTGCCTTACAGAAGAGCCTGGCTGAGATCCGCAACGCCGCGCCTAATTTTCGCAGCTTCACGTCGGGCGGCACCGAGCATTGCATCACGCCCACCGAGTGCTTCTACACCGAGCTGGTGGGCGGTGTGCGCTTCCTCGACTGGGTAAGCGACATGGCGAGCGGTAGGGTTCCGGCTGACATACAGCCATAACCGTACTCAGCCTGCCGCGCTTGCTGCCTGGGTAGTGCGCCGCCTGCCGAACAGCTCCCGCCACGAAATGACCGTACCCGGCAGGCCGAGGACCACCCCCACCAAACCGAGCAAGTTGGCGCTGAACCAGTCACCCATGACTTCCGTAGTTACGTTGCTGACTACGTTGTTCGCGGAGATCGTATGCGCCGTCGTCCAGGGTTCTTCTTGCCTCAGATCGGAGAGAAGCATAGCTTTGCCCTCTGCGTCGACGTAATCTACACTCACATGTGGCCTGAATGTAATGGCGCGGCTCTCAGTAGCCTTGATGGACCACTCCCAGCTATTGAACGTTGTCAGGTCCTGCGTCCGCTTGTCTATGTTCTCCTTCGTGATTTCGGTCCCGGCCACTTCCAAGTCTACGGTTATCCTGGGGCGCAGGTCGGGCAGGGCGGGCATCGTAAAGGGCACCGAAGGCGTCTCATTGCCTGCCTGCTCAAGAGGCTGGTTGCTCTCGGTGAATATGGTGAAGCGCACCACCGTATCGCGCCCTATCTCCATATGTTTGGGGTAAGAGAGTTGGGCCTGGCGGATAATGGGAGAGGCAACTCCCCCCACGACGGTTGTAGGAGGAGCACCGGTAGGCTCTGTTGAGGTGGGTGGAGGACCCAAATGAGCCACGGTAGGTGCGGCTTCCTCATCAGCCGGCACCGTCGAGGTGGGTTGTGCTTCATCTCCAGGTAGCGCAGTAGAGGTGGGTTCACCCGCTCCGACGGACTGGAGTTTGGTCGGGGAAGGCTCCGGGACAGGGGGAAGGCCACCGGCTGGAGCGGCCAGTGGCAGTAATGAGCTTACCACCTGTTGCGCGTTGCTGTCGGGGAAGCTGGCGACCAGGCCCCACGCGCCCCACGCCAGGAACAGGAGGCTAACCAGCATGGTCAAAGCGAATATGCCGGCGTGCCGCTTCCTTGCGGGCGCTTTAGCGTCCATACGCTGCTACGCCGTGCCCCCGGTCATCAGCAAGCCGAGCTTGTCACGCGTAGCCTCGGCGCGGGGCATCACAGCAACCAGTTTCCCTTTGTAGATCACCCCAATAGTATCGGACAGGGACATGACCTCGTCAAGCTCGGCGGAGACCAGCAGCACGGCCACACCCTCGTCGCGTTGGGCCACGATCTGCTTGTGGATGAACTCTATGGAGCCTACATCCAGGCCGCGCGTGGGTTGCGCGGCCACCAGGAATCGGATCTGGCGCGATAGCTCTCGGGCCAGAATCACTTTCTGCTGGTTGCCGCCGGAGAGGTTGCGCACCTGCACTTCAACCCTGGCCGGGCGTACGTCGAACCGCTTCACCACTCGCCTGGCGAATTCCAGGATGGAGCGGTCGTGCCTGATGATGCCTCTTGCGAACGGCGCCTCATCGTAGGTATTGAGCACAGTGTTATCGGTCACCGGGTACGTTAAAACAAGGCCGTACTTGTGCCGGTCCTCGGGCACGTGCGCAAGCCCATTGTCGATCAGCGAACTTGTGAGGGCATGGGTTACGTCCTTGCCGTCCATCTTGATGGTGCCGCCGGACGGCTTCCGCAACCCCGTGAGCGCCTCCACAAGCTCTGTCTGCCCGTTCCCCTCGATGCCCGCGATGCCAAATATCTCGCCCTCGCGCACGGTCAGGTTGAGGCCGTCGACGGCCATGTGCCGCCGGTTGTCGTGCACCTGTAAGTTTGTCACTTCGAGCACCGGCTTGCCCGGCTTTGCCACCCGCTTGTCAACCTGTAGGAGCACGTCGCGTCCCACCATCAACGAGGCGAGCGTCGTCTCGGTGGCCGTCTTGGGGTCGGCTGTGCCAACTACCTTGCCGTGCCTGAGGACGGTTACTCGGTCGGCGATGGCGAGCACTTCCTTCAGCTTGTGTGTGATGAAGACGATGGCCTTCCCGTCTTCCGCCAGCCTGCGCATGATCGCGAACAACTCCTGCGCCTCCTGGGGCGTCAGTACCGCCGTCGGCTCGTCCAGGATCAGGACGTCGGCGTTCCGGTAGAAAGCCTTGAGAATCTCCACGCGCTGCTGCGAGCCGACCGGCAGGTCCTCTATCTTGGCGTCGGGGTCCACTTCCAGGCCGTATTCAGTCGATAACTGCCTTATCCGACTCGCCGCGGTCCCCCTATCGAGGACTATGCCCGCCCTGGTGCTTTCGCCCCCCAGCATGATGTTCTCGGTCACCGTCAGAGGAGGGATGAGCATGAAGTGCTGGTGGACCATCCCGATCCCCGCCGCGATGGCGTCGCTAGGACCGCCGAAATGAGCCGCGCGCCCACGCACGTAGATATGCCCCTCCGTCGGCTTGTACAGGCCGTACAACAGATTCATTAACGTCGACTTGCCGGCCCCGTTCTCGCCGAGCAAGGCATGTATCTCGCCCGGCTTCAGGTCGAGATCGATGTGGTCGTTTGCCAGGATGCCCGGAAAGCGCTTGGTCATCCCCCGCGCCTGGAGTGCGTAGGTAGGGTCGGGTGCCTGTACGGTTAGACTATCGCCGAGAGTTTGCATAGCTTTTGCCTATCGAGGTAAATCCGAATATGCCCGCAGGTTTCATTTTTGCCCCTGGCTGGATGTCAGACGTAATCTTGTCTTATTAGGTGTCACTGTGGCAATCGCGCCCTTTTGGAGATCATCTCCATAAGATATCAATACATGCAAACAATACTGGCCCTGTTGTTTCGCAGGTATTTGGCTCAAGCGGATTATTCCATGATGTAGCTGTTGATGGAGCACAGCCAGTTCTCCGAAATCTCTATCTAGCGTAATCAGAATACGTTCTTCATTATAGGCTGTTTGTAGAATTACCTCATCGCCGGGATCGGGACCTAGATCCAGCACTCCAACGACATCATAACCTTCAGCTTCCAGTACGCGACGAGCCGTCTTACCCATGCACGCGTCCAGAAGTATCTTCATCATTGAACAAGCACAGGCATGACTCTCTCATTGCCCACGACACGACGGGCATAAGTTAAGCAGGCGAGGATGTCTTCTCGCTCAAGCCAATCGTATTCATCGAGCAGAACCTCAATCGTATCGCCCGCCGCCAGCATCCCCAGCACATGCTCAACCGCCATTCGGCGACCTCTGATGATCGGCTTACCCCCGAAGATTTGTGGATTGTATGTAATCCGTTTTAGTAGTTCGTCCTCGTCCATATCATGGTCTCCTAACATATGTACCTTACATTACCATGATACTACAGACCACTTACTTATCGTAAGGCACCCCCACCGCCGCGGGAGGTGTCGAGCGCCCCACCACTCCGGCCAGAATTATGATGGTCACAACATAAGGCAACATGCCGATTATCTGCGCGGGGAAGTCCACGCCACACTGCTGGATGTTGATCTGTAGAGCCTGGGTGAAGCCGAACAGGAGAGCCGCGCCCCACGCGCCAAGGGGGGTCCACTTGCCGAAGATGAGAGCCGCCAGGGCGATAAATCCGCGCCCGATGGTCATTCCGGGGCTGAACGTCGATACTTCCGCCACCAGGTACGCACCGCCCAGGCCCGCTATCGCGCCTCCGATGATGACGTTAGTGTAGCGCACGCGGTACACGTTCACGCCCACCGTGTCTGCCGCGCGAGGGTGCTCGCCTACCGCCCTGGTGCGCAATCCCCAGCGCGTGAAGAAGATGACGAAGTGTGTTGCTATCACGAATATCAAGGCAATCCATACCACGGGCTGGTGCTGGAACAATCTGCCGAACACAGGGATATCCTGGAGGATAGGGATGCTTATAATCGGCACGCTGCCGAAGCCGGGCGCGTTGCTGGCGAAGTACTGGTCGTAGAAGAAGCCCGTGATCCCAAACGCCAGGATATTGACTACCGTGCCGCTGATGATCTGGTCTACCTTGAACGAGATTGAGATCACCGCGTGCAGCGCGGCCAGCAGCCCGGCGCTCACCATGGCCGCCAGCAAGCCTACCCAGATCGATCCGCTCCACGAACCCGCTACGTAGGCGCTGAAAGCGCCCGTCAGCATCATCCCCTCGATGGCTATATTGACCACGCCCGACCGCTCGCAGAAGAGGCCGCCTAGCGCACCCAGCGTAAGAGGGGTGGCGACGCGCAAAGTGGTTGCCAGCAGGCTGGCGATCAGGATCTCGATTGGAACGCCGCACAAGGTCATGGCCGCTCCTCCTTCCCGCCGCTTACCTCCGGCGGGCTGGCGGGCCGCGTCTCGTCCCCCTCTTTGTTGCCGGTGAAGGCAGGCCCGTCAGGGAGATCGGCGGGGGAGGTCTTGGGATACGTGGCGGCAGGCTCTACGCCTTCGGGCACGGCCAGCGTGACCTCTGCCGCCGCGGCCATCGCGGCTGCCGGCGCGAGGGTGAGCGTGCCCCGCCCCGATTGTAAGTTCAGACGGTACAGCCATCGGATGATCACGTCGGCAGCCACGAACAGCAGCACCAACCCTTGCACCACCGAGATAATCGAGGCCGAGATCTGCGTGTTGAACTGCATCTGGGTGGCCCCCGACTTGAGGCCACCGAACAGCAGCGCGGCGGCAACCACCCCGAACGGGTTGGTCCGGCCTAGCAGCGCGATGGCGATGCTATCGAAGCCGTAACCGGCCCCGAAGCCAAGCTCATGCCGATGGGTTACTCCCGCCACCTCCACCGCGCCCGCCGCGCCCGCCAGCATACCGCTGAGCGACATCGCCAGCACAGTGTTCTTGGCGACGCTCATGCCGGCGTAGCGCGCGGCGTTGGGGTTAGCGCCCACGGTGCGTATCTCGAAGCCCCAGGTAGTGCGGGAAAGAAAGAACCACACCAGCACCGCTGCTATCAAAGCCAGCACTATCCCATAGTGTACCTCCCAGGGCGTGCCGGGAAAGAGGGTCGGTAGCTCGGCTTCCGGCGCGATAGCCGGTGTGCGGGCGGTGACGTTGCCGGGGGTGCGGTCCTTCATCGGCCCGCCAAGCAAATACTGTACGAACGACAGGGCGATATAGTTGAGCATGATGGTGATGATCACCTCATGCGCGCCCGTATACGCTTTCAGGAAGCCGGGGATCGCGCCCCACAGCAGGCCGCCCAGCAGGCCCGCCACTAGCGTGAGGAACAGGTGGATGGGGAATGGGACGCCCTGGAGGCTATACCCAACGAACGCGGCGCTTACCGCCCCCAGCGCGAGTTGCCCCTCGGCCCCGATGTTGAACAGGCCACACTTGAAGGCGAGGGCTACCGCCAGGCCCGCGAAGATGTAAGGAGTGGAGGTCGTGAGGGTGTCGGCGATGTTTCGGGGCGTGCCAAGCGCGCCTTTCCAGAGGCCCACGAACGCCCCATCAGGGCCTATCACTTTCAGGATGTCGCCCGTGGAGAACCAGATCACCAGGCCGCCGATCACCAGCGCGGTGAACACCGCCAGCACCGGCACCAGCAACGCATTGGCCGCCGCTCGCAGGAACCCTCCTATACGAGCTACCTGGCGTCTTTCGGGTGAAGGACCAGACGCACCGGGTCTCGCCGGCTCAGTGGTAACTAAGCTCAATGATCACCCCCAGGCCAACTTGAAATTATGGAACGCGGAATGCGGAGTGCGGAATGGGTCTATATGGGCGGAGTGCGGACTACCCTAAGGCATTCCGCACTCCGCATTCCCCATTCCGCACTACCTATCAGGAGCAACCGGCAGGAGGATCGACGCCCTTCGCAGGGGACACACAGGTCTTGACCGAACCATCCTGGAGGCCCTTGTCCACCTCCTGTATCTTTGTCTGGATATCAGCGGGGACCGCCGCTTCCTGGTCATGATACGGGGCAAGGCCCACAGTGCCGGTGACATTGCCACCCTGGAATGAGCCATCCTGTGCCGCCTTGATGATGTTGAACACGCCAGGTGTCAGCAGCTTCATAGCGCTCGATACCAGGGCACCCTTGTACTCGTCGCCGATTGTGAAGTACTGGTCCGTGTCTACACCAATAGCGAGTACGTTGCGCTCTTTGGCCGCGAACAAAGCGCCGTTGCCGGTCAGTCCACCTGCGCCAAAGACCACATCCGCACCCCTATCGATCATGGAGAGAGCGGTTGTCTTGCCCCACTCAGGGTCCACGAACGTCTTGGAGATGTCTACGTCGCTGTGATACGTCACCTGCACATTCACACTAGCGTTCTGGGCTTTAGCGCCGTTCTTGTAGCCCTCGCAGAACCGCCACACCGGAGGCACGTCATCTGTGCCGCACACCGCCCCGATGTTGCCGGTCTTCGACACGCCTGCTGCCAGCACACCGGCCAGGTATCCGGCCTTGTCCTCATCAAAGATCAGGCCAGACAGGTTAGGGAGCGTCTCGGCCTGGAACTGGTCTACACCGATGAACTTGACGTTGGGGTTGGCCTTGGCAGCGGCTATGGTGGCTTCACCGAGCGCGAACCCGACGGTCACGATGACGTTGTAGCCTTCATCGATGAACTGATTGATGTTCTTCTCGTAGTCCTTGGTGTCTACCGTCTCAATTGCTCGGATCTCTACTCCCAGGTCCTTCTCAGCCTGTTGCACGCCTTCCCAAGAAGATTGGTTGAACGACTTGTCGTTCAAGCGGCCCACATCCGTCACCAGTCCTACCTTCAGGGCCGCGCCTGTAGTGCCTGGAGTGGCGGATGAGTCGGCCTCGCTGCAACCTGCCGGCGGGTCCACGCCCTTCGCAGGGGATACGCAAGTCTTGATCGACCCGTCCTGTAGGCCCTTGTCTACGGTCTCTATCTTCGCCTTTATGTCAGCAGGGACCGCCGCTTCCTGGTCGTGGTAAGGCGCAAGCCCTACCGTGCCGGTGACGTTGCCGCCCGTGAACGAGCCATCCTGTGCAGCCTTGATGATGTTGAACACACCAGGCGTCAGCAGCTTCATCGCGCTGGAAACGAGGGCGCTCTTGTACTCATCACCGATTGTAAAGTACTGGTCGGTGTCCACACCAATTGCCAGCACGTTGCGCTCTTTGGCCGCGAACAAAGCTCCGTTGCCTGTCTGCCCGCCAGCACCGAACACAACATCAGCGCCTCTGTCGATCATAGACAGAGCGGTCGTCTTGCCCCACTCAGGATCGACGAACGTCTTGGTAATGTCTACGTCGCTGTGATACGTAACTTGCACGTTGACAGCAGAGTTCTGGGCTTTAGCGCCGTTCTTGTAGCCCTCGCAGAACCGCCATACCGGGGGTACGTCGTCTGTGCCGCATAC
>JBAURA010000587.1:0-12836 GCA_049580985.1 Chloroflexia bacterium | reverse complement strand
TCGTGCGAAGGTGGGAAGGACGCGAAGTATAGTGTGTTGAAATCGCGGACTAGGGGAGAGGCAGAGAACGCGGAAGTTATTTGGGTATTCCGCATTCCGCATTCCGCGTTTCCTAGAGTTTTGTGCTAATTGCGCCCCAGATGCCTATGCCGAGCAGGGACCAGAGCCGTGCCAGGAGGGCGGCGGCTGTGGCTACGGGCGCGGGGATGCCCAGTACGGCCAGCAGGGTTACGATGATGAACTCGCGCACGCCCAGCCCTTGCGGGACGACGATAGCCAGGTAGCCGCCAACCCATGCGACGGTGAATATGCCGGTGACTACAGGCAGGTAGAGAAGAGATAGGGTAGGGTAGAGGGAGGCGAGGAGCGCGTAGAAGATCGCGCCGAAGGCCAGCCAGTTGAGCGCGAAGGGGACCGTTATACGCACCACGTCGCCCGGCGACAATCTGACGCCCAGGGGTTTGCGTCCGAGTCGCGCCAGGGTCCAATCGACAAGCCGGAAGAAGAGGTCGGGACGCAAGACGGCTGTTACCAGGCCCAGGGCGGCGGGGATCACGGCCCACAAAGGGGGGTCGGGCCAGGCTAGCAGGCTGAGGCCCGCTACCGCCACCGCCGCCAGCAGATTGAGGGCCGATTCGACCACCACGCTAATAGTAGTGATGAGCTTGGGGATGCCCACCTGCTCGGCCAGGTAGACGCGGCTTACCGCGTGCCACATCGAGCCTGGCAGGAAGCCCGCCAGCGCCGAGTAGTAGACCATCCTGGTGCTCTTGCGGAACGGCAGAGGGTAGCCCAGGCGCTGCATGATCAGCCACCACCCCCACACCGGCAATGGCCCACGCGCCATCAACAGCACGAGCGCCAGCAGGAGCCAGCCCCATTCCAGCCGCCACTCGTACGCCGCGACCTTCGGAGCGAGGTCGTACAACGCCAGCCCGAAGAAGACCAGGATGAGCAGGGTGATGACGATTTGCGCCCACCGCCGCACGCGTGGGTCCGATAGCCAACGCCTTACTCCACCTGTTCTCTTCGCGTTCAACCTCTACGCCCTGGCGCTGAGGCTGCTATGTACATACTAGAGCACATAGAGCCAGTATATCATCTCGTATTGATACGCTCTAGTAGCCCAGGTAAGTGGCGAAGATGCTGCCGAGGTCGGCCTTCGAGTGCTTTTGCAATATGGCGGTGAGGTTGGTGGGGGTGGCGCGCTTGAGCTTGTAGGTTGCGTAGTAGTCTTTTAGAGCTGTGTAGAAAGCTTCGTCGCCCATTGCCTTGCGGATACGGTCGAGCATCACCGAGCCGGTGTCGTAGATCGCTGCCGAGTACTGGTTCTCGTTGGCGAACCCGCTGAAGACACCCGCCGATACCGGCCTGCCGGTAGTCGCGCTGCCGGTCATCGAGGCCCATGACTGCCCGTAAACCGCAGGGAAGTTCGCTCGCACGTACTCGGCGGTCACGTAGGTGGTCATCGCCTCGTCCAGCCAGGGATCTATCAGTTGGTTGCTGCCGATTGTCGAGTAGAACCACTGGTGCCCGACCTCGTGCACAGGTATGTACCACGGCCAGGTGCCTGGCTCGGTGCCCAGGCTGAGCCATGAGGATGGCACGAAATAGGCCATTGGGTATTCCTGGGCGTAGTTGTCGGTCCTTTCCAGGGGCACGCCCATCTCGGCTATCGTATACGTATCGAACGGGTACGCTCCGAGCTTGCTGCCGAACCACGCAAGGGCAGGCCCGCACAGCGCAAGCTGCCTCTTGCCCGCCTCCCTGTGCTCCGGCAAGAAGAAAGCCAGCATCTTCACCTGGCCTTCCTGGCGGGTCATGGCCGCGTCGTCCCAGGGGTTGATGAAGTTGGGAGAGATTACGTATGCCACGTCGCGCACGCCCTGCGCCTCGAACCGCCAGCGCGTGCCATCGGCGCTCCGCTCCACGCTTTCGCCCGTGCCGCCCACTACCAGCCGCTCGGTGCCCGCCGATTCGACGGTGATCGAGTAGCGCGCCGATGAGTTGTTCCCAAAGTCGCCAAGCTCCGAATACGGGTAATATTGCCACCCGCCGTTCTCAAAGGGCACGACGGTGGGCAACATATCCCCTAAGCTCAATATGTCGTTGGTTTTGTCGTAGCCGGTGCGCCCTCCCACCGGCCTCGGCTTCAGGTCCGCCGATAGCTCAAGCGTGAGCCTGGCCCCTGGCGCGACGTGCCTGGGCAGGCGCACCTCCAGGTTAATGCCGTGCCGCCAGGCAACTTCCACATCCTGGCCGTTGGCTTTCATGCCTTGGAGGGCGAATACTCCCTGCCAATGGTTCCACACCGCGCGCAAAACGACTCGGTCTAGCGGCGCTCCTGTGCCATTGGTCAACGTAATGTTCTCTTGAAGCTGTATGGCGCGTCCCGGCGCAGGGCCGACCCCGATCCTGGCATTGTATTGTGTGTCCATTTGCGCGGCGTGCCTGCCGGCATATCGCCAGTGCCAGTGGTGCCTGCCGACGTTGCCCATTTCCACCTGCGTTTCGGTCGGATTGGTAAGGTTGTAGGTGAGCGTGCGCCGCTCGAAAAGCTGCACCAGCACCTTAATCTGCTTCCCATTTATGGGCACGTCGACCCAGTATGGCTCGGTGATCGGGTAGCCCAACGTGTAGAGCCAGTCGAACTTGCTCGGCCTGGTGGGGGAGTTTACGAAGTCCCAGAAGGGCGCGGCCCAGTTGTGCCCCGACGCCTCCTCGTAGCGGGCGAGCGACACCCGGGCGGGTGTATCAACCCCGCCTACCAGCTCGATGTCGTCCCCGTCGCGCCGGAGATAGGAGTTGCCAGGCATGGGCTGTCCCAGGCGATTGGCGGCCCGCCCTGTAAGCGCCGAGAAGTGGGCATAGGTCGGCCCTGTGGTGTTGCCGCCGTCTCCCGCCACCTCTACGCTCGCGGGGCCGAGCTTGTACCACCCGCCGCTGCCGGTCTCTGCCGCGCCGGCCACCATCTCTTTTACCAGCAGGCCGCTCGTCACGTACCAGGGAGAGCTTTGGTCGGCATGGGGGTCGTTGATCTCCAACCTGCCTTTATCGAAGTATTGGACGAGGTGGTTGCCCTCCGGCACGCCGGCTAACGGCTCGTAATCTGTGTAGAACGGACCCGGCCCCCACATCCAGACGTGGGGAGCGGTATCGATCCGGTTGTCGTCCTTCTCCCACCTCGCCTTTATGGCGGGGTGCGCGAACCCCTCCGGCGGCGCTAACATGATCGCCGAAGACGCTTTGTGAGGCAGCGCGAGACTCGGAGCGAGCAGCACCAGGCCCATCGCGGATAGCAGTACGAATATCAGTGACCTTTTCATCATACGCCTAGTGTACGCTGTTTATCGCGTTTTTCAAGCGGCCATAGATGCCTGCTGTCTGGTCTGTCGCCACGCAACCACCAGCAAGCCCAGAAGCGACCAGAAGAGCACGCCGGGCCGGTCGCCCAACGATACCACGTCGGTGAGGGCATAGATGAAGTATGCAAGCAGGCACGCCCCTATGCCCGCGGATGCGAACCTGGCCCACCTGTTGCGAGCCGTACGCGCGGCTCTCCATAATTGAGCAACCAGGCCGGAGGCTACCATCCAGAGGGCCAGGAAGCCCACGAGGCCCGGCAGGCCCAATTCGAGAGCCGCCCCCAAGAATTGGTTGTGGGGGTGGCTGGTATTCGTGTCGAGGCTTTGGTCGATAGGGTAGAGGCTGGGTTGGATGAACCGGAAAGTGTCCAGGCCGATACCCGTCAGAGGGAAATCCTCGATGGCATAGATAGCACGGGACCAGATCAAGACGCGCCCTTCGAGCGAGCGCTCACTATCAAGCAAGCTCAACCCGAAGCCTAGCCCTGAGTCGCCCGGGGTGAAATCCTCGGCCAGGCGTTGCGGCCCCAGGTAGAGCAACGCCCCTAGGGCGACAAGAGCCAGCGCCGCCAGGGCGATCCGGAGCCAGCGCGTGGATAGCATCCAGGCCAGCAGCGCCATGCCGATGACGAAGCCGGCGAGCACCCCACGTGCCTGGCTCATGACCATGGTCGCGCCGGTGAGAAAGGTCATGGGAAGCACTACAATGCGCACCAGCCAGCGCCAGTAGGCCGTCCCGAAGCGAGCGCTCCAGCACCAAATGAGCAGCGCAAATTGCAAGGGCACGACCCATAGAAGCGCGCCGCCCACTTCGTTGGGGTGGAGCCACCTGTGAGCATCGGGCAACCCTCTCAGCAGGGGTGGTATTTCCCCGCGAAACTGCCCCAGCATCGGGAAGAGCTTATTGGCGAATCCCTCTCCCAGCAAACGCGTCCAGTTCACACCCAGAAGCCCCAGCAGAGAGAAGCCGAAACCGAGAAGCACGTAAACACCCATCACCCAACCGATCCGGCGCGGTGTGATGGCCCAGTCTACGATAGCGTAGAACAGGCCGACCGAAAAGAGCAGCACGGTGATGCGGTGCAGGCTGTAACTCAGGTCGAACGTTACAAGGGCGCTCACCAGCACCATCACGAGCAACAGGCAGATGGGCCAATCGAGAGGGGTGCGGGGGATGAAGCGCCCACGGGCCACGCGCCGGGCAACCCAGATCGAGGGGAGCGCCGCAAGCGCCAGCAAGGCCAGGCAGCCGGGTTGGGGAAAGAGGAACACTGGGGAGGCCAGCAGCAGCCACAGCAACTCCAGCCGCACGATCCACTCGGCCACCAGGCGTACACCTCGCGGCCCAGCCGCAGCCGGCTTGCTCTCTTCAGGGGGTGGAAGGTATGATGCATCCGTGGGGCCGGTATCTCCTGTGCCCTGGATACGCCTGGCGCGTTTCTTGCGCGCCAGGCGTATCCAATCGATCCCGGCGCATACGAAAAGCGCTCCCCACAGGAATTGCTCCAGAGCCGTTACACCTGTCAGGGCCATACCTGCGCAGAACAGGCACGCACCCAGGCGCGTCCAGCCCGACGATGCGATCCCTGATAGCACGGCGCGCATTCCGGAGTGCGTCTTGTCAGCCTGATAGGTGGCAAAGCTGAAGACGGTAAGCACAATCGCCAGCCCTGTTACCCACAGGCTGTTGGTGAAGACCGAGTTCCAATAGACCATGGCGCTAGGAATCGTACATGATCGGATGCGGCTATTCTATGTGCGCGGCTTGCGGGAGCTTTGTCGTTGCTCGTGAGCCAGAGGAGATAGTGCGTCGTCGCTGCCGCCGTTAGGTGTGTGAGGCACTATCCGTTCAACAGAGCCGTTGCTGCCATTGCCGCCGTTGCCGCCGTTGTGCCCCATGCCCTGGCCATCGCCATCGTGATGCCGCGCGGCTGAGTGGCGCTTCCGCCGGACGATTGTGTGTGTTGCGCGGTGGCCCTGTATCTCAGAGCTACCACCGGCGGGGTTGAATTCCGGCACGAGGCGCTTCAGCCCATGAAGTATCGAGGGTATGTCGTTGCGTTGCGCTGCTTTTTCCAGCGCCGCAACCAACTGATCGAATTGCGCCTCAACGACCCTGGACTGGTTGCGTACCTCGAATATCTTCTCATGCCTGGTGGGTGAATAGTTCTCACTTCCCAGGAGCAACTCCTCAACGAGTTTTTCGCCGGGGCGTATGCCGCTGAACACGATCTCAATGTCCCTGCCCGACCTCAAGCCAGATAGCTCGATAAGATCTCTCGCCAGGTCCACGATCTTGACCGGCTCACCCATATCGAGCATGAACACTTCTCCGCTTTCGCCCAGGGTCGAAGCCTGCAAGACAAGTTGGGCGGCCTCCTGTATGGTCATGAAGTAGCGGGCCATGTCGGGATGGGTCACAGTGATGGGGCCGCCGGCCGCTATCTGCTGCTTGAATGTAAGTACGACGCTGCCACGGCTGCCCAGCACGTTGCCGAAGCGCACGGCCACGTAGCGTTTGCCGCTGAGCAGGGCCGCGTGGTGCACGAGTAGCTCGGCCACGCGCTTGGATGCGCCCATCACGCCCGTGGGGTTGATGGCCTTGTCCGTGGAGATCATCACGAAGTTATCCACCCCGGTTGCGAGCGCGCAGTCCAGCAGGTTGCGCGTGCCTCTCACGTTGTTGCTGATAGCCTCGCGCACGTTCATCTCCATCAACGGAACGTGCTTGTGGGCCGCCGAGTGAAAGACCACCTGGGGTCGCCATTCTTCGAATATCGCGCGTATATCGTCAGCGAAGCGTATGTCGGCGATCACCGGGTGGAGCCCAGCGCCTCCCCCGGTCTGTGAGGCGTCGTTCCGAGCCTTGAGCAGCCTCACAAGTTCGTTGTGGATCTCGAAAATGGAGTTTTCGCCATGTCCGAGCAGGACTAGCGTGGAAGGCTCGAAGCGCAGCAACTGGCGGCACAACTCTCCCCCGATGGAGCCACCCGCCCCGGTCACGAGTACCCGCTTGCCGCGCACCAATTCCAGGATGTCGCCCACGTCGGTTTGAACCGGCGCTCTACGCAGCAGGTCTTCGATCTTGACGTCACGTATCTCGTTGAGGCTCGCGGTGCCGTCGAGAAGCTCGTACACGCCGGGCACAGTCTTCGCCGAGAGGTCGGCCTGCTCGCAGATGTGCACTATGCGGCGAATGTCTTCGCCCGGTGCCGTAGGCATGGCGATGATCACCTGGCGGGCGTGCAACTCCCTGGCGATAGGCCCGATCTCGTTACAGGTGCCGGTCACTTTGAGGTTGCGTATGGAGGCTCCCTGTTTGCGCGGGTTGTCGTCGACGAACGCCACGGGGACCATGCCGAGTGAAGGGTTGCGGCGTAGCTCGTCTACGATCATAACCCCCGCCTTACCTGCCCCCGCCACGAGTACGCGCCTGCCGCCTGGCCGCCCTGAGCGTCGCTGCCAGGAGCGGTCGGCCAGGCGCACGCTGTAACGGACCGCGCCAACGGCCCCCAGGGCCAACAACCCGTCGATGATCGGCACCGAGCGCGGAAAATCGCTACGTACCCACCCTGCCGGCTGCACCACCCATAGGAAGAGAGCGGTTTGCACGATGAGAGCGAGCATGCCAAGCATTGCCAGGCTTGCCATATCATCTATCCCCGCATAACGCCAGTATTTGGCGTAAAGACCCCCTCTGAAGAAGACCGCTAGCTTCACGACTATAAAAAGTAGAGTGGCGACGAGGAGCGATGGCCAGTACTGCTCAAGCGTTTCGTCGCCATCAGTGCGAAGAGCCAATGCCGCGAAGGGCAGAGCCGTGAAGAGCACGAGGTCTATCAGGAAGAAATGGCGATTGCGTAACCCAAGCAGCAGCGAGTTGAGAGAGTGCATGGGTTTGCCATCCAGGTCGAACATCGCTACCACCGTACGCACGATCAACCCCAGGTCGGACCAGAAGCTGCGATGCGACAGGTAGTGCAGGTCGGCTGCCACTTTCGCCGGCATGATCTCTTTAATGTAGATTGCCTCCCAGTCGGGGCCGGCGAGCATCGCTTCCTCGTGACGGTATATGAGGGAAGCCGCACTGGTCATACCGGGGCGGGCATTGAGCACCGGCAACTGTCTGCGGGTGTAATGGGCCACGTACCTTGGGTCCTCGGGGCGTGGCCCCACCAGGCTCATGTCTCCAACCAGCACGTTGATCAGCTGGGGCAGTTCGTCGAGCTTTGTGCCGCGCAGCCATCGCCCCACCGGGGTGATTCGTGTGTCGCCTCGGGCCGTGACCCCAGGCCCCAGTTTGTCCGCGCCCGCCACCATCGTGCGGAACTTGAAGAGGCGGAACGCTCGCCCGTCCTTGCCGACGCGCAACGATCTGTAGAGGGCCGGTCCTCTGTCATACAGCCAGATAGCCATGCCGGCTGTCAATAGCAGAGGGGATAACAGCACGAGTCCCAGTAATGCCCCTATAATGTCGAAGGCACGCTTCAGAAACGCATCAATCGCGCCACGCAATACTCCTAGCCGTCCGGTGGTGCCCCGTGATGGTCCGGCGCTTTGGCTGTCTGGCTGTTTGGTTGGTTGGAGGTTGTCGGAAGCAGGCATGGTTTCGTTCAAGCCTTGTGTGTTTCAGCGACTTCGAGCACAGCCTCTACAACACTCTGCACGTCGTCATCGCTCATCCGGGAGTATATAGGGAGGGAGATCGCGCGCCTGTATTCCCCGTAGGCAACCGGGAAGTCCTCCGGGCTATAACCGTAGGTTTCTTTGTAGTAGGGGTGCACGTGTAGCGGGATGAAGTGCACGCTACACCCGATATTGCGGCGCTTCAGCTCATCGACAAACTCACCACGACCGATCCGCAGACGGTCGTGGTTCAGGCGCAACACGTACAGATGCCATGCATGCCGGCAATCGGGCCGGTCGTGAGGAAGCTGAAACGCCGGGTGGTCCCCGAACGCGGTGTCATATACGCTGGCGATCTGGCGGCGACGCTCCCACATCCGGTCGGCCTTGGCAAGCTGCGCCAGACCAAGAGCGGCGGCGATATCGGTCATATTGTATTTGTAACCGGGCGCTACGATCTCATAGTACCACGAGCCTTCCGAAGTGTAGCGTTTCCAGGCATCCTTGCTGATCCCATGCAACGACATGATGCGGCAGCGCTCGGCCCACTCCTCGTTATGAGTGGTGATCATGCCCCCTTCACCTGTGGTGATGGTCTTGGTAGCGTAGAAGCTGAAACAGGTGAAATCGCTGATACTCCCTATGGGGCATCCCTGGTACCGCGCCGGAAAAGCGTGTGCGGCGTCTTCGATGATCGTCAGCCCGTGGCGCTGTGCCACATCACTTATAGCGCTCATGTCGCAACTCAAGCCGCCAATGTGCACCGGGATGATGGCCCTCGTGCGCTCGGTGACGGCTCCCGCCAGCAACTCCGGGCGCATGTTGAGGCTGGCGGGATCCACGTCCACGAAGACCGGGTGGGCATCGAAGTAGCGTATGACTTCGCCCGTAGCCGCGAACGTGTATGGAGTGGTGATCACCTCGTCACCCGCTTTTATGCCACATGCTTCCAGCGACAGGTGCATCGCCGCCGTGGCCGAGTTGACCGCCACAGCGTAAGTAGCACCCACGGCTGCAGCGAACGCGGCCTCGAACTGCCGGACTTTGGCCCCAGTGGTGAGCCACCCGGAGTCAAGCACCTCTTTGATCTCGGCCAGCTCAGTGTGATCCAGGTCGGGTAGAGCAAAAGGGAGGAAAGTGTCTCTCATGCGCAAGTGCTCAACTATCCTAATTGCGAAGCGCGGGTTCGTCCGGCGACTTGAGATTGGCTGAATCCAGCGGTATGCCTTTCCCATTGGCGCGCGCTTTGTGGCCGTTAGCCTTCGCCTGGTCTGGTTGGGTGCCGTAATACTGGTGATAATAAGCATAGCCGTGTATATCGCTGGCCTTCACACGGTTGAGCACCGGGAACACGGCACGAGCGCCCACCTTTTCCATAGCTTGCTTCACTCGCGTTACCATGTCCCGGCGGGTAGCACCCGCCGCGATCACCAGCAGTACGGCGTCAACCTGGCTCGCCATGATCATAGGGTCGGCCACTGCCGCTGCCGGAGGAGTATCGTAGATCACCAGGTCTGCTTGCTCGGCCAGCCTTTGCATGGTGTGCGCGACATGCTGCGAGCTGAGCAGCTCGGACGGGTTGGGAGGCAAGGGGCCGCTCGTGATTATGGCCAGGTTCGGCTGGCCGGGGATGGTCTGCACTACGTCGGCTATGCGGGTGTCTGCGCTGTCCAGCACCAGGTTGGTGAAGCCCCTGACGTTTTGGAGACCGAGCGCCCGGTGCACAGATGGCTTGCGCAGGTCGGTATCCACCAGGATAACTCGCTTGCCTGCCTGAGCAACAACCACCGCCAGGTTAGTCGAGGTGAAAGTCTTGCCCTCGCCGGGGCCAGGGCTGGTGACGACCAGCGTGCGCACGGGCCTGTCTACGCTCGCGAACTGGATGTTAGTGCGTAGCACGCGAAAGCTCTCGGATTCGGGCGAGCTTGGGAAATCAAGCGTGACAAGGCTGCGCCCCGCCACTCTTCCCTTCGGCACGTTCCTGGCATTGCCCTTGAAGCGTCGCCCGCCATATCCGTAGGCCCTTCCACTCCCTTCGCCTACGATGCCGATGCCCGCCAGCGGTGTGAGATGTAGCATTTCCTCCAGGTATTCGGGCGAGCGCACTGTATAGTCGAGATAGTCGCGCAGAAAGGCAAGGCCCAGGCCGAGCAGTAAGGACGCTGCCAGGGCCAGTTGCAGGCTGGTTGTCAGATTAGCGCTAATCGGGCTGCCCGGAAGTGCCGGATCTACCACGAGAGCGGTGTTGGGCTGCACGCTGTTATCGGGCAATTGCGCGATCGCCAGCATCGTGTTGGTCTGGGATTCCTGTAGGGCGATCATCTGCCCTCGTAGCTGTTGTATCTGGGTGTCACGCTCCGGCGATTTCGGCTCGGCCTCCAGAGCATCGAGCTGGCGCTGGTAGCTGGCGATCTCCTCGTCGAGGTATTCAAGCTTATCCTGCATGCGCTTGCGCATCTGATTCCTGGGGCTGTCTACCTGGCTGCTCTGGCTCGCCTGCTCCTGCTGCGAAGCGTTGGCGTCCAGGAAGACCTTCACCACAGTGTTAGCAAGCTGCTGAGCCTGTTCTGGGGTGTCCATCGTGACGGTGATCCGGTAGAAGAGCGTGTTAGGCTCAAGCTCGGTGCCGATAGCTCCTCCCACGCTCTCCGCCGACATCGGGAAGGGCAACTCCTTGACCACCGACTCTCCGAAGAACCGGGTGCGCATCAACTCCGAGTAGCTGTCCGCCAGGTTGGCCGCCACCTGGGCCTGCACGTAGGGTACCAGGGCGCTGGGCACGGCAGGGTTGAGCAGGAGCGTGGTCGAGCTTTCATACCGGGTCGACTGGTTGAGTGTGTAGTACGTCGCGCCGCTCAGACCTAGCGCTACGACGAGCAGAATAAGCCACAGGCTCTTACGGATTACCCGCCAGTACTGTAATAATTCCATTTACACCTTTTTCTTGTATGAGCCGAACCCGGCATGAGATGAACATGCCAGGCCGGGTGTTGCCCCCGCTATGTTACCGCCGAGTGGATTACCCACCCTGCTGCTGTCTACTATTGTATCAGATTTAGCCTCAACTGTGGTAGAGGGTCCGTTTGGCCCAGCCGATACGACTTGACAGCGCCAGGCGGATTTGATAACATTTTTGTAGCGCACCACATCTGCCTGAGACCTGGGCCCGAGGCGGTCCCGAACAAAGGCGGTGTGAGGGCGTGCACAGTAGGAAGGTGAGTTGGCAAATCGCGGTAGAGCAAGTCTGATCCAGGTAGTATGGCGGGCGCGTAGCCGCCCGTGGGACGATGGGGAAAGTAAAACTTCTCGTGTCTTTCCAGCCTGTGTGATACTCTATATCACACGGGTTTTTGCTGCTGGGTGCTTCCCGCTCCCGGGCTATGCAACCTGTCCCTGCTACGTTTTGTCAGGCGCTCATAGGCCGAAATCAAAGCGCCGTCCTTCATGGGCGGCATTCCAAAGCGCCAGTACGTTGTAGCCTTTGCTCCGGCTGGCAATTGTATACGCGCCCAGCCCTTCGGCTTGCCGATGCGGATGGGCGGAGCATGGGTAGAGCGAAAGGTGTGAGGATAAGTTGTACAGGTTCCCGCAGAGGGCTTCCCGGTGAAAATAATCGATACAGACCTTGATATCCAAACACGCGAGGCGGACTCGGTGAACGAGGCGCCTCATGCTGCCCGAAGCGCGGCACCGGGAGAAGCACCGGTTACAGTAATCGAGCCGACGAGCGGCTGGGTATCGCTGAAGCTCAAGGAGCTATGGGACTACCGCGAGTTGCTCTACTTCCTCACCTGGCGAGACATCAAGGTGCGCTACAAGCAGACGGTGCTTGGAGCAGCATGGGCTATCATCCAGCCTTTCTTCACGATGGTCGTTTTCAGCATCTTCTTCGGCGCGCTGGCGAAAATGCCGTCGGACGGCATCCCGTATCCGATCTTCGCCTATGCCGCCTTGGTCCCCTGGACCTTTTTCGCGGGTGGTCTCAGCCAGTCGTCGAATAGCCTGGTGGGGAGCGCCGGCCTGATCAAGAAGGTATACTTCCCGCGCCTCGCCGTGCCTATCTCCACCGTCTTCTCCGGCATATTGGATTTCGCGCTGGCGTTCGTGGTGCTCATCGGCATGATGCTCTGGTTTGGGATAGTGCCCACGCTGGCCGTGCTGTGGCTTCCTGCCTTCCTGGTGCTGGCGCTTGTTACTGCTCTCGGGGTTGGGCTGTGGCTATCCGCGATGAACGTACAGTTCCGAGACGTGCGCTACGTGGTGCCTTTCCTGACCCAGTTCTGGATGTTCGCCACACCGGTCGCCTACCCCAGCAGCCTGTTAGACGAGCCGTGGCGCACCCTGTTTGGACTGAACCCGATGGCGGGCGTGGTTGAAGGCTTCCGCTGGGCACTATTGGGAGCGAACACGGCTCCCGGCCCCATGATCGCGGTATCCGCCCTGGCCTCACTTGTCATCCTGGTGAGTGGAGCCTTTTACTTCCGGCGCATGGAGAAGACGTTCGCGGATGTCGTCTAGGCTGCTATCCCAACAGATATGGCGTCGATTACTTGCAATCGTGGTGCCGGCTCTGTTCGTGTTGGGGATTGCGCTGCGTTTCCCCGACCTGGTGAGAGGCGTGACGATCAATAGAGCCGGCCTGGAAGCCGTGTCGTCATGCCAGCGGGAGTCTGGATCTGCATTTCGGTGGCTCAGCGCCGAGCTCGCTTCTTCGGGCCAGGCAGCCTGGCTGGCGGCGCGCGCGGCTGCGTGTGTGAGAGACCAGACGACATCCGAGTGGGCCTTGGGCGAGCTTATCAAGATATCTGCTGACCGGCTGGACATGGTGCGTATCATGATGCCCTA
>JBAURA010000586.1:0-2412 GCA_049580985.1 Chloroflexia bacterium | reverse complement strand
AAGCAGCCCTCGCCTCCGCCCTCAAAGACGGGACGATAGCGGGCGCGGGACTTGACGTTTACGAGCGCGAGCCGGAAGTCCACCCTGGCCTGGTGGAACTGGAGAACGTGGTACTTGCCCCCCACATCGCCTCCGCTTCCCTCGACACGCGCAACTCCATGGCGCTGACCGCCGCCGACAACATCCTGGCGGCGTTGCGAGGCGAGCGCGCCCCCGATTGCGTAAATCCTGAGGTTTACGATTAGACCACCTATCAATTCGTAGGGGCACCCCTTGTGGGTGCCCTGCAGGTGAGAGATCCAGGTACGCCAACAGGGCACCCACAAGGGGTGCCCCTACGAATTGCTAGGTCTAATTGTAAACCTCAGGATTTACGCAATCGGGGGCGCGCTCACCTCGCAATGCCGCCAGGATGTTGTCAGCGGCGGTGAGCGCCATGGAGTTGCGCGTGTCGAGGGAAGCGGAGGCGATGTGGGGGGCAAGCACCACGTTCTCTAGCGCGAACAGGGCGGGGTGGACTTGCGGCTCGCGCTCGTAAACATCCAACCCCGCGCCCGCTATCGTTCCGTCTTTAAGGGCGGAGGCGAGGGCTACTTCATCCACGATTGGGCCACGCGCGGTGTTGATCAAATGTGCCGTGGGCTTCATCGTCGCCAATTGCGGCGCGCCGATCAGGTGGTGCGTCTCCGGGTTGTAGTCGGTATGGATTGTCACGAAGTCCGACTGGGAGAGTAGCTCGTCCATCGAGACGGAGCGGGCGTTGAGGGCGCGCTCGGTGTCGGGATCGGCGGCATACTTGTCGTGGTACAGGACCGACATATCGAACCCGGTGGCTCGCTTCGCCACCGCGCGCCCTATGCGCCCGAAGCCTATAATGCCCAGCGTCTTGCCGTGCACGTCATTGCCCACCATCATGAGCGGACCCCACCCGTGGAAGCGCCCCGCGCGCAGGAAGCGGTCAGATTCGACTAACCGGCGGGCGGAAGCCATGATGAGGGTCCATGCGAAGTCGGCGGTGGTGTCGGTGAGCACACCCGGGGTGTTAGAGATGGCAATGCCCCGGCGGGTGGCTTCCTTCACGTCGATATTGTTGAAGCCCACCGCCATGTTGGCGATGATCTTGAGGTTGGGCGCGGCATCCAGTACTTCCCCATCGATGGGGTTCGTGAGCATACAATACAGGCCGTCGTAATTACCCTCGCGCAGGCGTTCGATTAGCTCGCTCTTGCTCCATATACGGTCCGCGTCAGGGTTGATATCGAGCGTGCCGGACGGCCCAAGCGCCGATTGCAGGCGCTCGACGGCCACCTTCGGGGCAAGCTGGGTCATTAGGATGCGCATGGTGGTTGTATTAGTTGTCGGTTATCAGTTGTCGGTTGTCAGCTATCTCAGGAATGTACTGACAACTGACAACCGACAACTGACAACCGATAGTCTCTATCCGAACAACAGCCGGAGCAAGTCGGTGGTGCCGGTGCCGGTAGTAGCCTGGTTTAGCTGGAACATGACCGTGCAGAAGAGGAAGCAGGCGACCAACAGGCCCACCAAAGTGAGCAGCGAGATCAGGCAGCCCTTGATCGGGTTTTCCTTTACTTTCTTGCGCAGTAGCATGGGAGCCTCCTTCGATTGTGGATTTCGGATTGCGGATTTTGGTTACATTTCGCGTTGCGCGCTTTGCGTTTCACTACTCGCGGCCAGCAAGCCCTGTATCAGGTCCTGGGCGTGGAACTTGCCCTCAGGACCCACCTGTAGGGCCGGGCCTACACAGGACGGACATCCTTCTACACAAGGGCACGCCTTTATCAGTTCACCAGCCGCTTCCAGTAGCGTCGTATGCAGCTCATACAGCTTCTTGCTGAAGCCTATCCCTCCGGGGTAGGTGTCGTAGATGAAGATCGTGCTCTGGTTCGTAAACGGGTTCTTCATCTGCGGCACGACCCCCAGGTCGCGTGGGTCGCACATCAAGTAGAGGGGCGACATCCCTCCCAACACGTTTGCCAGGCCCACCAGCCCCGATTGGAGCGCCACCTTTGTGGGCATACTATCGGCCACGTAGGCCGGCACCGACAGCCAGTATGCGGTTGTGTGTAGCTCCTGCTCGGGCAGGTGTATTTTACCCCATCCGACGTTTTCGTGTGTGCCCAGCTTGATCTTCTTGAAGATAGTCGGCTGGGCAGTCACCATCACGTCGCCGTGGCCTTTGAGGGTAGAGGACTGAGGACTGAGGGCTGAGGACTGAGGATCCGCTAAATGGGCCTCGGTCGACTGTCCATCGTTCATCGTCCTTCGTCCTTCGTCGGTTCCCGCTACTTCCAATATCTTGAGCGCCACCACCAGCTCGGCGTCGGTGTAGTAGTCGGCTTGTACCGCGCGGACGTAGGCTTTCTGTTCCTCCCATTCGAGCTTGTCTAC
>JBAURA010000585.1:0-22692 GCA_049580985.1 Chloroflexia bacterium | reverse complement strand
GCCCCGGCCTGGCTCGCCGCCAGCCACCCGGCCAGGCGAGCTAGTTCCGGCTCCCGCCCCAGGAAGAGCGTCGGAATCTCTGGCGCGGGCGGAAGGACTGGCCGGTCCTGCGGCCCTGCCATGATGGGGAGGCGAGGTAGTGGCTGTCCCGCCCGAATCGCTTCGTATAAGGCGGTGGTCGCCGGCGCGGGCGCGATACCCAACTCGGCGGCCAACTGCCGCGTTGTTTCCTGGTACTGGCGGACGGCGGCGCCCGGCTGCCCGGCCCAGGCGTAAAGTTCTATCAACCGGCGCTGCGCTGGCTCCTGTAGTGGGTCGAGCGCGACCCACCGCCACCCGGCGGCGAGGGCAGCCGCCCATGCGCCAGCATCGCCATGCAGACGCACCAACCGCTCCAGCACCCAGGCCAGTTTGATGCGCAGGCCCTCGGTGGCGAAGAATTGCCAGGTGTCGAAGGCGGGGCTATCGGGCAGGGTGAACCCTGCCAGCAGGTCGGCCTGGTAGAGCGCGGCAGCCTCGGTCAGGGGTGCCAAGCAGGCTGAGCAGACCGCGTCGGCCAGGTGGCCGTGCTGCTGGCAGGCGCGCAATGCAGCCTCGAAGGCCAGGACATCGACCCAGACCTCGGGGCAGAGGGCCAGAGTCTCGCGCGTGACGATCAGCTCGGCCTGCAAGGGCGTCTGGTTCAGGTCCCAGAGTGCATGGCGCAGGTAGGCGCGGGCGTGGGCGGTATTGTACTCAGGCCAGAGCAGGGCGCTTAGAGTCTCCTTGCGGTGGGCAGTAGCGGTAACGGCCAGGTAAGCCAGCAGAGCAAGCGCCTTGTGCGAAGCGAGCACCACCGAGGTGCCCTCGTGCTCCAGCCGTGGGGAGCCTAGCAGATACAAGCGTAGGTCCGGCAACGGTGGCCTCGCTTTCCAACAATATTGGTAAACAGCAAGATATGGTACGCCGCTAGTCTACTATAGATAGTAGACCGCTCATAATAATAGATCGATGCGGCACTTCTGTCAAGTAAACAACGCTTGCAGAAACGTTCTGGAAACGCTCGGTATGCTATGTTGCGGGTAACGGTTTAGTGGCGGTCAATGCTGAACTCCACCCCACTACGACCCACTCGCCGGAGGGTGTCGGCCCTTGTACCCGGTAGAGTGCCCGCCGGTACGTCCGCACACGGCCAGCTCTACAACAGGAAGGCAGGGAACAAACCATGCAAACCATCGCAGACAAAGAGCAGAGGATCAGGTCCAGGTGGCGGTCCACTTTCCTAGCACGTGCCTTGTCCATGACGCTGGCGGTCGGCTTGCTTTTCACCGGCACGGCAAACGCGCGGCCAGCTTACGGCCCCGCGAGTTGTACGGTCAACATCACTATCGTATCCGGGGCCAACACCATGAATACAGGTCAATGGGCCAACTTTCGGGCCGACGTAACTGTAAGCGGCGGCACGGTGGCGGGATACCAGTGGAGCGTGCCCGGGTCGATCCTCAAGGATTACCAGGAGAGCACAAACTCCAACTGGAGTACTACTTACATGATGCCGGCTGACTTCCGGCAGCAGACCATAGCCTTCTATTGGAAGGGGCCTTACGTGTCGCGCCAGGTGCGGGTCGTCGTTCGCATGAGCGACGGCACCACCTGCACGAACAGCCGCAATATTACCGTCGAGCGCAACAGTGTGAACATTACCAGGCAGGCCGAAGATTTCTACATGGCGAACCATAATCAGCGGGTGCTGACGGAACACCAAAACTGGCATCAATTCACTAACTCTTGCTGTCCTTGGACATATAACGGAACGTTATTCTTCGACTTCCATCACAAATTCCTTGACCGTTTCAACCGGTGGCGGGCCGAGTTTGGCTACTACTCAGTCCCTATCTGGGATCCCGGTACCGCCATCCCGACCGGCGTGGATATAGACCATACGAACCGCGGCCCGTGGGTGTACAACCCATCCGCGAACCGCATCCCCGCTTCGTTTACCAGTACAGGGAGTTCCGTAGCCCGTTTGAGGAGTACGTTGGGCTGCGATACAGTTGGCGGCCAGTTCCGCCTCTTCGACTACCCCGTCGACCGCCAACTGTTGGGGTGCGTTGCAACCTCACCCTGGCACAATAGTGTTCATGGCGGTGTTGGCGGCGATATGGGTAACCCCGCTACTGCGCCAAAAGATCCCCTTTTCTGGCGCTGGCACACCTTCATAAATCGCATCTCGCAAGCCCGGCTAGGTGTGGGCGATTGCTGTTCCCAATCGACCGATGTGGTAGCTCCCCAGGTGATTGACCAAGAGCCGTTCCGCCTCTTCCATTTCGTCACCGACCTGTCTGCGATCAGTATGAGCTTCCACGAGCCTGTAACCGGCCTGCAAGCCGCCGATTTCATTGTGAACGGTGCGCCCGCCACCCATGTCAGTGGGTCGGGGGCTGGCCCCTATCGGTTCACGGGCTTTACCCCCCCGGCGCTCGGCCCCATCACCGTGCAGGTCGCCCCCGGGGCGATCCACGATATAGCCGGGAACCCGTTCACCGGCACCACCTGGACCTACACGCTCGTTGATCCCGCCGCCGATACCGATAGCGATGGCGTGACCGATGGCATGGAAGCAAACACGCACCTTACCAACCCAACTAAGGCGGACACCGATGGCGATAGTTTGCCCGATGGTTACGAGCTTGCCTATCCCTGCCTCGACCCCTTAGCGAACGGTGTCATGCCGATGGATGTGGACCACGTTCAGCACCAGGCCATGCCCCCGCAAGACACCGACGGCGATGGGCTGTCGGATCGCGAGGAGTTCCAGCGCGGCTCGGACCCCTGTGCCGCCACCACCCCAGCCGGTGCTGCCGGCACCATGCTCGGTGAGACCGTGCGCGGGGGCGACCAGCCTGCCGCCGATTTCATCGCCGCGCTCCCGCTGGTGTTGGGTCTGACGGCCTGCATCCTCGTGCGGCAGCGCGTGAACCGCCGGGCGTATGCGCGGCGGGTCCAGTAGGCGTGCCTGACCTGGCCAGAGCGTTTCGGTGGTATGGAGATGCCTTGCCCAATCATCTCCTTAACTGGGCTTTGTGATGGCAGATGCACAAGCGAAAGGAGCAACAATGTCAAGGCGCAAATTGTACCTAATGGCGGCACTGATAGCGAGCCTTTTAGCAGCGACGGCTCTCTATCTGAGGGGCCAGTCTACCGCCGCATCTGACACGGTCCCGTCATCCTCCCAGGTGGCGGAGGTGACCACGGCGGTAAAGTACGACGTGTCTCCACCCCTGCGTGAGCTAGCAAAGCTACAAGACGCATTCCCGGACAATCCCAAACCGTTCACAAGACCTGAAGGTAACGACGTGCTGAACGCGCCCCTGGCGAGCGGCTTCAGCGGCGATGGAGCGGTCCAGAGTGTCTATAACTTCTTCTCCCCCCTCATCCCTTCCCCCGTTATTACCATCAATGGCATTCCGAACAACTGGGGCGTCGCGCCGCCTGATGCCCATGGCGAAGTAGGCACGCTCCACTACGTCCAGATGTTCAACCTCGGCTACCAGATTTGGAATAAGACCACAGGGGCTTCCATTTTGGGGCCAATAAAAAACAACTTGCTGTGGGCAGGCTTCGGTGGCCCTTGCCAGACGGAGAATGCCGGCAGCCCTGTGGTGCTGCATGATCAAATGGCAGACCGTTGGATGTTCACGCAGCCCACCGACACCAGCGCGCCCTTCTTCAACTGCGTGGCTATATCGACTACCAGTGATCCCACGGGCACCTACCACCGCTACGCATTCTCTGCACCGAGCTTCCCGGACTATCCCAAGTACGGCGTGTGGCCTGATGCCTACTATCTCAACACAAGAGAGAGCGACATCGGCGTCCTGGGCAATTATGCCCTGGAGCGTGACCAGATGCTCATAGGCAACCCCTCGGCACTTATGATCAGGTTTACCACTGCGGAGACCGGCTCAGGGCCTAATGGCTTATTGCCTTCTGATATGGACGGCAACACTCTACCGCCGGCAGGCACCCCCAACTTCTTCGTAGGGACCCAGGACAACGATGCTGGAGCGGTTGGTGACAACATCATCATCTACAAGTTCCACGTTGATTGGGTCACCCCCGCCAACTCCACATTCACCGGCCCGGCGACCATTCCCGTTGCCCCGTTCGACTCATTCCTCTCTACTTGCGTAGGGCGCGCCTGCATACCGCAGAGGGACACCGCAAACAGGCTAGACCATCTCGGATACAGGCAGAGACCGACCTTCCGCCTGGCGTACCGCAACTTTGGCACGCACGCATCGCTGGTGACCAACCAGTCGGTGGAAGCGTCTCCGGGCATGGCAGGCGTCCGTTGGTACGAGTTGCGCTCCACCCCGCCAACCGTCGACCCCACCCTCTTCCAACAGGGCACCTTTAACCCAGGCGCGACTGACGGTATCTTCCGGTGGATGGGAAGCATCGCGATGGACGCGACGGGCAATATGGCTCTCGGCTACAGTGCCTCCAGCGCCAACATGTTCCCCAGCATCTGGTACACAGGCCGGCTCGCGAGCGACCCCCTCGGTACTATGCCTCAAGGTGAAGGTGTAATCGTGAATGGCACCGGCGCTCAAACCTCTGGCGGCAACAGGTGGGGTGACTATTCCTCTATGAACGTAGACCCCGTCGATGGCTGCACGTTCTGGTACACGACCGAATGGGTTCCCACCACCAGTGCTTCAGGTTGGCGTGGCGCAGGGGGTGCGTTCAAGTTCCCCAACTGCTCACAAGGCACTCCAACTCCCACCGTGACGGGCACGCCTCCTACCGCTACCCGTACCCCGACGCGCACGAACACGCCGG
Organism: Chloroflexia bacterium; assembly: GCA_049580985.1. Classification (GTDB taxonomy): domain Bacteria; phylum Chloroflexota; class Chloroflexia; order QHBQ01; family JADMIH01; genus JADMIH01. Next base: position 17,868 of record JBAURA010000585.1, on the reverse strand, counting down.
CGGTCACGCCAACTTGTAGCCCCGGCAGCCATAGCTACCTCATCACCACAGGCACCGCCACCATCGTGGCGGGCACGACCGACACCGGCAATCACTGTGATAACTGCACGACCACCATCGCCCTGCCTTTCTCCTTCACCCTCTACGGCCAGGCGTTCACCAGCGTCACGCTGGACTCCAACGGGGCCGCGATGTTCCCCGGCGGGGCGAGCACATCCAACAATGCCTGTCTGCCTGCGGGCGGCTACACCCACACCATCTTCCCTTACTGGGATGACCTGCGCACCAACTGCACAGGGTGCGGCATCTTCACCCGGGTGCTGGGCACTGCCCCCAACCGCACCTTCGTCATTGAATGGCGCGCCGAGTATTTCCCCGGCGTCGGTACGGCCAACTTTGAGTTATTGTTCTACGAAGGCGTAACCAGCTTTGAGACGCGCATCGGTGTGGTCGTCGAAGGCAACACCACCGCCACCTCGGGCGTGCAGCTAAATGCCGGCAACTTCACTGAGCACTTCTGCAATGGAGCCATCGGTGCCGCCTATGGCTCGCAGATGTACACCCTATCATCCCAGTGCAACACGCCGGTGCCGCCCACCACGCCGACGCGCACGCCGTTCAGTACCGGCACGCCGCCGCCAAGTTGTACGCCACCCCCGGCGCGCACCTACCTGGCCGGCGTGGACGACAACTTCGCCCCCGGCAACGTCGAGCTGGCTTCTCCTAGCCAGGAGCAGATCCTCTACGCCCAACAGAATAACCTGACCCTCGCCAATTTCGACGGCACCGCCGCCAACCGGGCCTTTATGCACACCTTTACCGTGGACCTAAGCGGCGGTCTCCTGTGTGCCGCCACCCTCCAGATGCGCGTCCGCGCCATCTGTGACCTCTCGGAGAACGACGCCGTCACCCTCGGGCCGCTGACCACCGGCGACCACTGGGGCAGCTACCTGGGCACCGGCTACGGGCCTAACCACCTGCTCAATGACCCTTGGAGTTGCGCCACCACCACGCTGATTACCCTCGATTTGGCGACCCTGCCCATTTCCAACTACGGCACCGTGCTGAACATGATCAATGCCACCAATGGCACTTTGCCGGTCTACATCCAGGACGACACGGCGGTAGACTTCATAATGCTGACCGCGCACAACTGTGCCTGCCAGACCGCGACCCCCACCCCCACCGCCACTCTGCAGCGGGGCAGCATCAGCGGCATAATCTTCGCAGAGAGCATTACCTCCACGAATGTCATTAGCGGAGCCTACATCTTTGCCTGCCGTGAAGCCGGCCCCTGCACCACCGACATCTCTATGACGGATGCCGACGGCCACTATACCCTGGACGACCTGGAGCCTGCGCAGTATCAGATCCATGCTTTCCCCGCCCGCGGCAGCCGCTTGCGGCCCGGCCTCCTCGGGCCGATAAACCTGTGCCCTGGCTGTATCCTGGTTAACCAGCACTTCGCCCAACTCACAGGAGTAGGCCCGCCGCTTGGCACCAGCCTCTCACCAACCGTCACGCCCGTGGGCACGCCTGACCCCAACCCTGACATTCCGTATATCAACGATCTGGACTGGGTCCATCTGGAGACCCCTGGCTGTCCTCACCCCGACCCGGACGACTGGGCAGAATACGCAGTCGTGGCCCAGGACGGCACGGTCCTGGATGGGAACACCATGACCTATAACGATGTCACCGGCAAATGGGAGGCAGAGATCCCTCCCCTGGCTCCCATCATCGTATACTACGGCTGGAAATACCTGAATGTCTATGCCAGCATCGTAATCACCCTCCATTGCGTCAACGACGGTGATAGCACTGTCGCGTTCGACATCTACATTGACCCCAGTGGCTACGTGCGTACAGTGGACGGCGCTGGCCTCTCCGATGCGACCGTCACTCTCTACCGTGCCAGCACACCCGATGGCCCCTTTACCATCGTGCCGGACGGCAGCGCCATCATGGCCCCTGACAACCGCCACAACCCTGACATCACCGCCCCCGATGGTCGCTTTGCCTGGAATGTCATCGCTGGCTACTATCGGGTGCGTGCCGAACATCCTGGTTGCGTGGACCCCGACAACCCGAACCGTACCTATGTCGAAAGCTACATCATGCAAATCCCCCCGCCGGTGACTGACCTCGATCTACGTCTCGCCTGCGGCGGACCGACCCCTACTCCAACGGCATGTCCGATCCAGTTCACGGATGTGCCACCAGGCTCTACCTTCTACGAGTACATCAGGTGTATGGCGTGTAGGGCTATCATCAACGGCTACTCCTCAGGCTGCGAGACTGGCAACCCCTGCTTCAGGCCCAATAACAATGTCACAAGGGGCCAGTTGTCCAAGATAGTTGCTAACGCAGCCAACTTCTCAGACCCTCCTGGGCCTCAGCAGTTCGAGGACGTGTCGGTCGGCTCTACCTTCTTCGACTTCATCTGGAGGCTGGCAAATAGAGGGATCGTCTCTGGCTACCCATGTGGTGGGCCTGGAGAGCCTTGCGGACCTGGCAACCCGCCGTACTTCAGGCCTAACGCCAACATAACGAGAGGGCAGATAAGCAAGATAGTGTCTGAGGCAGCAGGGCTGGCCGACCCACCCGGTCCACAGCAGTTCGAGGATGTGCCATCCGGCCACACCTTTTACGTATGGATCAACCGCCTTGTCAACCTGGGGGTGATGTCAGGCTACCCATGTGGAGGACCAGGCGAGCCATGCGGAGGAGGCAACCTGCCGTACTTCCGCCCAGGCGCGAACGCGACGAGGGGGCAGGCAAGCAAGATAGTGGCTAACACCTTCTATCCCAGCTGCAAGACGCCCAACCGCTAGGCGGTGTTCGATGAGTGTACGCCGGGATGGTGACACCTTATGTGGGAACAGGCCGCTCGATAATTATCGAGCGACCTGTTCCCGCTAAGAGGCACATCGGTCCTCAATTGGGGGCCGATGCGTTTTGCTACATGCCTTGGCATTCCCAGTTGCTGCGGATGGAAGTTCCCGGATCTCTATACGCCAAATCACCTTCGGGGTTCACCCCGTATCGCCTAGCTTCTGTAGCTCAGCAAGCACTTGGTCCCAGATGCCCGAGCTGTTGTTGAAGAACCAGCAAAGAAATCAAGCACAATATTGCTTTCATTGGGCTCGGTAGCCTGCTCTATAATGAGCTTAATGTATTCTACTGGTTTAGGAAAATCAAAGACATCACTGCCGTTGAACAGTTCCCGAAGTTGTCTTGTTCCCTGAGCGCTAAATATAGGATTAGGGACTGACGTTAGCCCTGTGAATTCTTCAGAGAGTTCCTGTTGATAACGTTTGACCCTAGGTCTGCCGGATTGCTTGGGAGGCCAGAAAATCCTATTATCCTGTATAAGTTGGTTCATTGTGGATTTACCAAAGCGCCAACCACTGATAGGAGGGGATAGATAAGGCCGGTCGAGGGATCGACCAAATCTTCATTATGATTTGGTCGCAGGCTCTTCGTCGCCAATCCAGTTAAGTCCCCGCTTAACCAAGGACCGCGGGGATCATTGTCCGGGTTACTGTATTTAGTTAAGTCCCTTTTCTTGACCTCGAAGTCTGTTAGCGGTGGTCTTTCGATACACCAGCAGGTATTCATGATCGATATGTTTGCGAGGCGTGGGCCGGTACGTAGCTCCCTGCTGGTGACTAGCAGAAACTCCCAGTCGTACATCTTGCAATAGTCGTACGCCGCCTCCCATTTGCGCTGATTCTGTGTGCTAGGATTATCTGTCACAAGGTGAGAGGGTTTGCACTCTACCCATTGGCCTCCATCGCCGCTCTTGCCATTCTCTGATATCTAGCAGTCCTGCCATCTGACCTTAGAGATCAATATTGGATGATATTATTGCGCCGAAGGTCCAATATGTGAAGAAGCGATTGCGGCGGTTATCCACTTCTCAGGCTATGTCGTGCCAATGATGTTATCGGCACTTATTTATATAAGAGGAGGTTCGCAACTAGATCCATTGTCGCTGGCATTGAGAGAACCAAGAGTGCGTCATTTCATTATGTTCGAGACAATCGGAATCATTGCCGGAGTTCTCATTATATTCGCCGAGCATTTCGCATTATCTTTGGCACAAATTCTCAATATATCTAGCACCAATCTCATTATCTTTGGCACACGACAGCTACTCTACCCAGTCCAAGTTTCTTGTTGTTGCATTAAGTACTTATGTCCGATCAGGTATATGTGCCCTCCTCATAACATGAGCGCCTCCTGCCAGTCACCAGCCACGACCGAACCTGGGTATCCGGCCTTGCTGGACCAAGCTCGAGGATTTTTGGCAACAACTTTCAGAGTCTCTAAAACGACCGTTTTGGGAGCGGTTGAGGAGAGAAAAGCTCTGTCAAATGACAGAGCTTTCTTGCGGAGACGACAGGATTCGCTTCCGCGAATACGACTTTGACAGTTGTCACCGGAGATGAGTGCCGTAAACGTCCCTTATTGGTGTTTTGTAAACTTCAAACAAGGCTCACCCTTTTTCGTGCTTCCTAGAGCACCGTAACGTGTCACAAAATCCATTCAATAATCAACCTCCCACTGTTGCATTGCGCGTAGATTTTTGATGCTCTGGTTGTACGGTGTAAATGATCATCCAATGACTCACGGCAAGCATATGGTTGTCATTTCCAACTCACGGCAAACTTATGGTTGTAGTTACAAGACTCTTCATTGATCCTCATCTCGCAACCCCTTCCTGGCACTTGCCACCCTGCACCCAGTAAGGAACTACTATTCGTCCATGTCAACGATATGAGAGAATAGTGAAGTATGCCCTTATTATATCATGGTGTTTACTAATGTTGGTTGCTGTGACTGAACCCACAAGAGTGTATAATACCTCTTTATGCTTCCAATACTATCAGTTGCACGGCTTAACAAGCACTTTGTCTCGCGATATTTGCGGTATAACTGCAGTTACCTACCTGCGGTATTTCGGGTCTAGCAAGCGTAGCGTCATATAGCAGACCTACTGTGCCCCAGCTGATCGTAGTAAGCTATCGGCACTTCGATCTTCAACTGTAGACTTCGGCACGTGGCGCAAATTCGCGGGCTTATCCTCCCCTTTGGAGGAAGTCTTTGGTATGTTTCACTGGGATACCAGGCCTGAAAGAACCTATTGCCGACATGTTATCCATTTTTGCTGGAGATATCACTTGCTTGTGCGCTAAGGCAAGAAATAGTACCAAAGTACTATATCCATCGTATCACGTAGGATGTATAATCAGCATCCAATCCGCCCAGGTTAAGCAATCGGCTCGTGGACGCCGTTGAGGTGTTACGTAGCGAGTGCTATTTGCTTCGCTTAACTGCCTCATTGGGCGAAACCTGAAGCCAACCCTATAATTCCGACCTGTCTCATCGTCTACAAAGGCATCGCCTTGGCACAGCCTTTGAGCTCAGATTGACAACAAGCTGCTTGAGACGGCGATTAACTTCGTGCAATTGCCGCAGCCGCAAGTTGGTTACACTCAGCCAGTACCTGATACCCGCGCACTTTTGTTGTCGGCTGTACAGTGTGTCATCTCCATTTCCTTCTCCTTTCTCTTCCTGACCCTCCGCTTGAACTCATTTGGAGATGTTCCCCCAATCATCAACCCCTCGTACCAACGTACTAATGCCCACATTAAGTCCATTCTGCTTTCGATAGGAGGCTGCCACAAGTACTACAACGGCCGCAAATACCATACGAATTGTCGAGCTCAGTACCGCCGATTACTGCCCATTACCAGCTAACCACTTACCAGCTACCACACAAGACAAGAGCCAATGAGACTTTAGCAGGTAATCACTGATCACGTAGGAAGGAGCGAAAAAATGCGCCGCATCGCTGATACCCCCTCCAGATCTTCCCGCCAGCATCGCAATCTCTACGGCCGCAAGGTACACCAAACATCGCCATTTGCAACCTACGGCGTGTGGTACAGAAAGCTCCGACACAAGAAAACGCAGTTTCTGAACGCCACTCTCAGCTGCGTCATCATCATCAGTCTGCTGATCAGCCCCTTCCAGGGCACATTTTTGTACTCTCAATCCTCTCAAGCGGCAGCATCTGTTATCGAGCCCGGGATCGTTGAAACGCCGCTGCCCCCTGCACCTGAGCAGCGGACTGAGCAGCCATGGGTTGACCCACAACTCCCCGCCCTAACCGTGCATGTTGAAGTCACTCCGCGCGTGCTCTCCGTTACCGACATATTCACTATCACTCTCACGGTCAATAACCAATCACCCTATACTGCAACTAATCTGTCGGTCGGTCTCCCATTACCCACCGGCGCAGTCGGATACCCTGATCCGCAACCCAATGGCTGGGCCTGGCAGCAAGCAACGCTTGGAGGAGGGACCAGGCAATCGTATTCGGTTACCCTGCAGCTGCTCCACATGCCACCAGGGGATGCTGTGGTCGCGCGGGCGCATGCGACGGCCGACGGGTTGAACTTCCCCGCTCAAGACGTCGGCGGCGCACCCGTGCTCCCAGTGGACCTTGGACCCGTCACCGTGCCCTACATTCCTGGTGTTGGTGCTCTGTTACGCAGTCTGGACGGTCGAGTGGAAGTGCAGGTGCCTCCAGACGCCGCCGATCGCCCTCTAACTCTAGCGTACAGCCTGCTACCAGGAGAAAGTAACACCGTGCCACCCCAGGTGGTAGGGTTCAAGCGCGGATTACCCACCTTCTACCTGAATGCTTCTGACGTTCTGGGCAATGAGTTCCATCAGTTCTCGAAACCTCTTACCATCACCGTGAGCTATACGCCTGAGCAACTGGAGGCGCTCAGCATTACCAAAGAGGACCTGTCCCTATTCTGGTTTGATGACAGCAACCCAGACAACGGGCTATGGTTGCCCATACCTACCAGCGTTGATACCAGAAACCGGAAGATAACCGCCTCAGTTGACCATTTCACCGGCTTCGCTGCCGCCGAGGATTTTCGGCCATCGGACCAGTTTATCCCCTCCCTCAAGGACTGGCAGATCGGGCTGTTCAAAGGCAACGTCAACTTCGACTACGATATCGAAGTACCTGAAGGGCCGGCCGGCATCAAGCCTGAAGTCAAGCTGTCCTATGACAGTTCTCAGACTGACGGGCCAAATGGCCTCAAGCAGAAATACCAATCTACATGGGTCGGTAAAGGGTGGAGTCTTGACACCGGATACATTGCCTACAACAAACTGAAGCCCAACTCCCCGCTTGAAGCGTCTCATTTTTCGATGGTACTAAACTGGCAGTCATTCGACCTGATACGGTCGGAACCTATCACCAGCACGCCTGTACTCACCGACCCAACACACTACGCCTGGCGCACCACCAATGAGTCGTTCAACAGGATTCGCATCGTCGGAAATGGTAATTCGACCTCACAGCGCGGTGGCTACCGGAACGGGGATCCGCTGCCCCGCTACAAGTGGCAGGTGTGGACGAAAGACGGCACGCTGTATGAATTCGAGGAGGATGCCTGGTGGGGCTGGTCTAACTGCGAAAGCGATGACATCATCGAGTTTGCAGACCTACAGACCTACAAATGGCACCTGTCCAAGGTCAAAGATACTCACGACAACATAATCACGTACACCTATGGGCGTCAGACGGAGGCGGTGTCGGCCTTGTGCCCGGAAGTCACCGGTATCTCCGACTACGATGTGTGGCCGGATACGATCACCTGGGCGGGCGCACGCACAACCGGTTCATCCCCTCGATACAAAGTCGAGTTCGTATCTGTTGCTCGCACGATCGACACAGACGTAGAAGAGCCTAACAACCAGCTCGGGAACGAGTCGATAAGGGAGACGCGACAACTCGAAGAGATCCTCGTCAAGAGTAATCGAAGCGACCCCTACAACTCCAATTCATGGGACTTGGTAAGGCGCTACGATCTCAAGTTCCAGGACGGCACTGACTGGCAAAACTATCTCCTTTCCGATGCGTCAACCTGTGATTCAGGCGAAGCTGTCTGCGGCCCGATCACAACCACCAAGAAACTGACACTTCGTGAGCTTCGCCTCTTCGGGACCGACAATGTCACGTATATGCCCCCGATTACCTTCACCTACTGGCTTACGAGAGGGACCGGCACATACCCGGACGGGCGATGGAACAGGCTGTGGCAGGTCAATAATAATCAGGGAGGCGTAGCCACCTTCAACTACGAAACCATCGCCAGCACGATGGGGACCGCCATCTGGGCCAAACATTACAAAAACAACAGACGAGTGATGACTCGCGTTCTTGAGGACGGTATGTCCGCGACGCTGCCCATTACCTGGACTTACACCTACACCGATCCTGCATACAATTCGCTTGGAACCCTACTGACAAGCAACGATTCGGGGCCAAACTACTACCCCACATCTGCAAGCGTCTATTACAACGAGTACCAGGACCCTAATAATCGAGAGAACAACAGGGCGCTCCTGGTCCAGAAGCGCAACCACGAGTTCAGGGGCCATTCCTACGTCAAGGAGACCGACCCCAACGGGAACATAGCTGAACATTGGTTCTATCAAGGCAACCTGGGTACTCAATGGAACGAGGGATGCTATCCGATTCAGAATGGCAAGCCGATGGAGGGGAACGCTATCCTGAGCGAATCCACGTGCTTCATGCCGATGCGCGATCGAGAGTTCCTGAAAGGTCGTGAATGGAAAACGGTGCGACACCAGGGGACGATCGGCACCAATTCTAAACTCTCAGAGGTTCAGCACGACTTCAACGTGGTTTTCTACGAATATGGGGACAGCCAGACCGAGTGGCTCACGGGCCAATGGCGTGCTTTCTCTTATGAGCAGACCACGAGGAACATAGCATGGGAGAAGGGGTCTACTCCCATAACGAAGACCGTGGAGTATGTGTACGACGTTACGGCTTCTGGAGTAGTCACGTACGGCAACCTGCTCTCCACCAAGGACCGTGACGTGACGGGTGCGGTCATGCGCGAGATCACGCACACGTACAACATCTCGGACAATCTAACCACGAACACCTACATCGTGGATCGCAAGCGTAGCGATGGCACCAAGGACGGCGCAGGCAACTGGCTGGCGCTTACCTTTAACGCCTATGACGGCTCCAGCAGCCCGAATGGCACGCTGACGAAGGGCGACCTGACACTGGTGCGTAAATACTATGATATCCCTCGCCAGTCGCAACTCCCCAGCGCCATCCACAGCGCCGATACAACCTCGGGCTACGATGATTACGGCAACCAGATAACCACCACCACCTATGTGGGATACGGCGAGACGACGCTCTCTGGCGGCAACTTCACCTGGGGTGCTGCCGGGGGCGGTACTGCTGCGAAAACCCAGACAACCGAATATGACCCTTTGTTCCATACCTTTGGCATCACAGTCACCGAGCCGATCACTTCACTGGTCGAGCGGCACTTTTTCGACTATCAGCTCGGCGTCATGACGAAGACGGTCACCTACAACAATGTGGAGACGGACTACACCTACGATAAGTTCGGGCGTAGCAAGTCGGAAATCAAGTACGGAGATACAGTCGTCACGCCCACGACGTGGATCGATTACCACGACTGGGCGTTCTACGACTCGGGGAGCCCCGTCAAGTACGTGGTCAACGAGCGCGAGCTCAGCGGTCTGAATCTTTATCGTCCGAGCGCGACTTTCTACGATGGATTAGGCAGAGAGATCCAGACCAAGAAGGAAAGCAAGGACCTCGAACAGTGGATTGTAGTGGACAAGGTATACGACGGATTGGACCAGGTCACTCAGGAATCGCAACCTCGATACATTACGGTGACTTTCGGCTCAGATCTGTTCTGGGAGTATACCGTCCCCGATCTGGGCTCTCCCGACATCAACTGGACACGCTACCAGTACGACGGGGCGGGGCGTAAGACACGCGTAGAAGCGCCCGACTCCAACATCGTCACCACTATGCAGTACGCCATCATCGGCTCCAGCCAGGTGGTAACGAATACGGACGCCAATAGCCACATCACCCGGCACGACAGCGACGTGTTCGGCAGGCTGACAGCGGTGAGGGAGTACAGCGGCACCATCACCGATACTTACCAGCTCTACGCTACTACGGGCTACGGGTATGACCCGCTCGACTTGCTGACGGTGGTGACCGACACCAACAGCAAGCTGATCACTATGCAGTATGACTCGCTTGGCCGCAAGACGCAGATGAACGACCTGGCGATGGGCGCGTGGGAATACGAATACTATCCAAGCGGCAACATCGAGACTCAGTGGGACAACAACACCAACAAGCGGATCTCATTCAGCTACGACGCCATGGACCGCCTGCGGGGTAAGGACTACCCAGACGAGAACGGCAATCTGGCGATCTACGCATATGACGAAGCCAGCGGTATATACGGCCTGGGCCTGCGCACCTCCATCACAAGAACCACTACCTCTGGCTCGGTAGTCACCCGGTGGGAATATGACCAGCGTGGGCGGACGACGAAAGCCACACACACAGTGCCGGACATGCCGGGCACGCGCGTATTCGGGTGGACTTACGACACCGCCGACCGCGTCTCCACGATAACCTATCCTCCTCTCGAAATCGACCCGCAGACAACCGTGACGGAGACGATCCACTATGAGTTCGACGCCGCCTGGCGGCAAATAGAGGTATGCACTGACGAGGATGAGTATAACGACGTTTGCTACGCGAACGACCTCACTTACACTGCGCTGGACCAACCAACCGGCTGGACGCTCTTGAATGGACTGGTCCAGAGCCAGCAATACACCACCAAAATGAAGCGGCTTGAGCGCATCAAGGTGGGCACCACCTCCAACCCCGGAGAAGTGTTCAACCGCGCCTACACGTACCAGTCAGTTGGCAATGTGCAAACGATCACCAGGTACGACAGCAGCAATCAGGTCGAGGAGACGCAGAACTTCGAGTACGACCACCGCGACCGCCTTACCAGGTGGGAGGTGCCGGATGGACAGCACACCGTAGACGAACGCTATGCGTATGACACAGTAGGCAACCTGCTCCAAAAGGACATATTGGAGAACCAGACCGACAACGAGATCTACGACTACTACTACGATTACAGCCATGCCGCGGGCAGCGGTGGTCCCTATGCAACTCGCATCATCACCGAGACGATCGGAGGCAGCGCTCACCGCAACGACTACGAATACGACGACAACGGTAATGTTACTGACAGCGAGGGGCCGAAAAACGCGCGGGAGTACGATTGGAACGTCGAGAACTTGCCTACAACCGTGACGATGGGGCGGGGCGGTGGCTCTGGTGTGACCGAAGACTATCTATACGACGCCGAGGGCGAGCGGGTCAAGAAGACGCGGGTCAACACCAGGACCTACTACCTCGAAGACCTATGGGAGGAGCAGCGCCAGGGCCAGGGTAACGGCGCGACCACCGTCAGGGTCATATACAAGCTGAACGGCGAGGTAGTGGCCCAGCGCGAGGTCCACCCCAACCAGGTGGTGCCTCAGAACGGGTTGAGGGGCGACTACTTCAACGACCCCACCGTTTCCAACTTCCAGACCACCCTCTTCTCCTCGACCGTCAACTTCGACTGGCGAACCTCCACGCCCGATCCAGCCGTTCAGCCTGAGCAGTTCTCGGTGGAGTGGACGGGCAACATCACCACCACGAAACAGGGCGAATACGCCTTCTCGACCTACTCGGATGGTGGGGTAAAGCTGTGGGTCAACGGCCAGCTGGTCGTAGACAACTGGACAGGCACCACGGCCAGAACAGATACCAGCAGCCCGGTTGAACTGGACGAAGCGACCCGCTACACCATCAAGCTGCAATTCGTAGACACGGTGGGTGGGGGCCAGGTCCAATTGAAATGGTTGGAACCTGGCGACACGATAAGTTCGGTCGTCCCATCGGCTAATCTGTCCCCACCCGACGCGGACCTCTATCCGCCACCCGACCCCAACAGCGACGTGGTCTACTTCCACACCGACCACCTGGGCAGTATCTCGGCGGTCACCGACTACATGGGTGCTCAGGGACAGTGGGAGAGGCAGGAGTTCGACCCGTGGGGCTTGGTGCGCGATGACCCTCCCGGCCAGTCTGTAAATAGCACCGACCGCAACTACACAGGCCACATCCTCGATGGCACTGACCTGGTCTATATGCACGCCCGCTACTATGACCCTCTGATTGGCAGGTTTGTCTCCGCAGACACGATAGTGCCAGGAGTAGAGGATGCCAAGGGTGGGGCAGCCGCCACCATAGGAGCAGTGCTCAACCACAAGCTGACCGTAGACTTCCACGAGCCTGACTGGGTGTCAGCCATGAAGGAGGAGGACGACGAGCAGAAGGAAAAGCAGACCGAGGATGCAGATAAAAAAGGCTCGGATAGCAACCAGTGGGGACCAGCCAACCCGCAAACACTGAACCGGTATGCGTACGCTCTGAACAACCCGGTCAAGTACACAGACCCCACAGGGCACATCTTCTTCCTACCGCTGATAGCGGCCGCGGTAGTGGGGTTCGGGTCGGGTGTGGCGTTGGACGTGGGCATAGACTACATCAGCGCAGAGGACAAGTCTAAGTTCGATGTAGGAGCATCAGCGTGGCGCTCGGCCACTGACCCATGGACGGCAGCAGGGGCTATTCCCGTGCTGGGGTGGGCAGGCAAGGGAGCCAAGGTAGCAAGCAAGGGGACTAAGGTCCTCAGTAAGGTCACCAAGTGCCTGAACAGCTTCTCAGTGGACACCGAGGTAGCGACCGCAGAGGGGCAGCAGCCAATAGGTAGCCTACAAGTGGGGGATTGGGTGCTGGCCTACGATGAAGTGTCCAAGACAACAGGATTGTACCCGATAACGGCAGTGATGGTGCATGAGGACCCGGTCATCGTGTATCTGACCTTGGACGGGGAGTTGATAGAGACGACCCCTGAGCACCCATTCTACACGTGGGGAGGGGAGTGGGTAGAGGCAGGCAAACTGTGGACAGGAGCACTGATAAGGGAGGCAGATGGTGAGTATGGGACTGTGCAGAGTGTGCGGATGGTGCGGCGCACTCAGGCGATGTATAATCTCACCGTCAAGCAGGCTCACACCTTCTTCGTGGGTGATGGCCAGTGGCTGGTACATAATCAGTGCATCGGTGCAGTCCAGGATACAGCCAAGACTCTCAGTGCGCATCGCTTAAGCGGCACAGAAGCAAAACGGCTCTATAGGAGTGGTGAAGGTATCCATGTATTCAATGCGAATGTTGATCTCGCGAAGCTAGAGAGCAAGATATGGACGCAAGGCATGTATGGTGGAGTAGTTCGCGGGCATGAACGATTCTACTATCGCTCAAGCACCGCGATTGGGAGGAGAATTCAACGTGGAGGGCGCATTACTCCACTGTATTATGCTGAGATCAAAGGTCGTATGCGTGGTGGCGTCTGGCGATACCATCTTGTGCCACGATCTAGACCAGCTCGATGAACAACTGCACGTGGTATAATTTAGATGATGAGTCCAGGTCAGCAGGAACTAAGATCGAGTGACGAGGTCAAGTGGGTTGAAGTTTGGTTCGACTCGGATCTCGCGGGTGATTACGTCCTTGTGCTCCGCGAGTTGGCCAATGGGCTTCTCGAGCTTGTCGATCCCCAGGAGGGGCGCAAGGTAATCACAACGTTCGGCACTTACGCTGCTGCAGTTGACTGGCTTTGGGAGGACGAATATCACCTAGTCACAGGAAGGTGGATTTACGACGGAAGCGTCGGAATTGAGGGCGTGCAATCTCCCCTGTGATGGTCAACGTTTATCAACTAAGCCTCAGCTGAACAAGCACACTCCTTCCCCGTGGGGGAGGGGCAGTGGCTCGTCCATAATCACTGTGGAGCTCCTCTGTGGACGCCAAATCGCAGCAAAGGTTGGTCCCCTGCCCAAAATGCTTGGTATCATTGGAAGAAACATGGTTCTGAATTTGCTGGTCTGCAAAACTCAGTGCAATATGTTAGACAAACCCATAGCTTCGTGAGTAATCCGCCAGGAGGTTCACTTTTCAAGTATAGACCAAACGGTGATGTGCTCATGTGGCATCCTGGGAGGAACGTCTTTGGGATTCGCTCCAGGAGTGGTGCGCCTCGAACAATGACAGGCTCGATCCAGCCAAGCATGGATATCGAACCAATTGGGACTACTGGAACTCATTAAGATGAAACCTAGAGTACTCAATAGATGTCGCGTGTGTGGTTTGGAACAGGAAGAGCCTCCTTGGGGTGACGATGGCCTAACCCCATCATTCGACCTGTGCGCGTGCTGTGGTGTGGAATTCGGTTACGAAGACTCTACTCCGCAGAGTACACGTAAATATCGGTCTGAATGGATAGCCAATGGGGCGAGGTGGTTCGCTCACAAATTCAAACCGCAGGACTGGAACTTGGAGGGGCAGTTGCAGCACATTCCAGCAGAGTATAGATAACTGAAGTCCGCCACTAGTTTCGGCTGGGGCAGCTAGATATGAGAGGCAGATGGTGAGTATTGTGCTGTGCAGGGTGTGCGGATGGTGCGGCGCACCCAGGCGATGTATAATCTCACCGTCAAGCAGGCTCACACCTTCTTCGTGGGTGAGGGGCAGGGGTTGGTCCATAACTGCGCCAAGCCCACTCCGCCCAAGTTGCCACCAGGTACTGTAGTGCAGCGTCAGGGTGTGACGATTGAGCACTACTACCACGGCAACGATCACCGACCTGCACATTTACATGTTTGGGGAGCGGGGCCGAATACCAGGGTCGGCGCGATGGGCCGGCCAGTATTTTCCAACGACCCAGCACTTAGCCCCACCCAGGCGCGAGTTGTACAAACCCATAGCAGGCTAATCAGGCGTTCTGTCAACAAGATTGCTCGTTGGCTTAGATACCAATGGACATACAATCGCTAGGTGCGTGGAGGAAGATGATAAGCGATATGCAGGCAGTTTGGATATTCAAAGGCCCCAAGCGCTTCCCCGGTTTTCCGAGTGCTGTGTTCTCGGACCTAGCGCTTGGGGCGAAATGGGCACGTGCCAATAGAGCCTCAGGGGTGCTAACGTGCTACCCGCTCAACATCGGCGTGTACGAATGGGCAATCGCTAATCGACTGTTCAAGCCTAAGGGAGAAGAACAAAAGCAAGCTGAATTCATCGAGAATTTCAGCTCGGCAGGCCAAGAACATTACCATTTCAGGCAAGGAAGCGCTAATACCTACGGCTTTACTGACGATCCCCGTGAAACAAGCTTTCCCCAAAGCAGCAAGAATCCCCCCGCCAGAGAAATGGTATGGGTGTTCGTAGGGCCGCGTCTGATGCTAAGCTTCCCCAGTGCAACGTTTACCGATATATCCGAGGGCGAGCAGTGGATTCGCAATAATGCCCTTTCGGGCATCTTTATCCGCTATCCAGTTGATATCTCGGCCTACGACTGGGCTATTGAGGGCGGCATTTTCGTACCTGAGGGAGACGAGCAGAAACAGCCAGACTTCATCGAAAGCTTTAGCTCAACCAGGCAAGAACACCGCTGCTACTATCAAGGCAAGCTCGCTGCCGGGTAAGGGCCGACGCGATATTCCACGCCTACGGCACCTCATCGCTTAGGGCTAAGGTATGCTAGTAGGAATTGGCATATGCCGTTTCTGGACGTTACGCCAAGTAAACTGTGCCTTCCTGTAGGTCCGTGACCAGGGGCAGTGGGAGCGGCAGAGTTCGACCCGTGGGGGTTGGTGCGTAGAGACCCTCCTGGTCAGCCTGTCAACTCTACAGACCGTAACTACACAGGCCACATCCTGGATGGCACTGACCTGGTCTTTATGCAGGCCCGCTACTACGATCCGCTAATCGGCAGGTTCGTATCCGCAGACACGATAGTGCCAGGAGTAGAGGACGCCAAGGGTGGGGCAGCGGCTACCGTGGGGGGCAGTGCTCAACCATAAGCTGACCGTCGACTTCCACGAGCCTGACTGGGTGTCAGCCATGCAGGAGGAGGACGACGAGCAGAAGGAGAAGCACACTGAAGATGCAGACGAAAAAGGCTCAGACAGCAACCAGTGGGGACCTGCCAACCCCCAGACGCTGAACCGATATGCGTACGCCCTGAACAACCCTGTCAAGTACACAGACCCCACAGGGCACATCTTCTTCGTACCGCTGATAGCGGCCGCAGTAGTAGGGTTCGGGTCGGGAGTAGCGTTGGACGTGGGCATAGACTACGTCACATCAGAACACGACAGCCAATCCGGCCAAAAAGCCTTGACAAATCCTAGGAAATAGTTTATATATAAACTATATGGTTTAAGTCTAAACTAACTGGCGCAAGCAGCAGGAGAAGCAATACGGCGAGGGTAAGATGACTAGACTCAAAGACACACGAGTGCTGGCATGGCTTTATATGATGCGGGTGTTCAACAAAATGGAGCGCCTGGGCGACGAACACATCCAGAAGCTCGGCCTGACCGGGCCGCAGTTCGATGTGCTGGCGCAACTCAGCACGCATGAGGGCATCAACCAGCAGGGGCTGTCGGAGAAGCTGTTCGTCACCAAAGGCAACGTATGCGGCCTCCTTGATCGTATGGAGCAGCGCGGGTGGGTGGAGAGGAATAGCGACCCCGCCGACCGCCGCGCCCATCGCCTCCACCTCACGGACGAAGGTCGCAAAGTAGCCGAGTGCGCGATGCCTGCCCAGGAGGAGTTCATAGTCGGGCAGATGTCGGTCCTGACCGACGAGGAGCAAGCCACGCTCCGCGCCCTGCTCAGGAAACTGGACAAGTCTCTAACCTCCCGCTAAGTTTCTCCTTCCGCAAACGACAATTAGCACATAGACAACCAGGTATAAAGATCAAATCAACCACAATAAAGAACAGGAGCAATAAGAAAATGGCTAATACATCCGCGAACGTACAAGAGCAGACAGGCACAAAGACCACGTGGACCATCGACCCGGCTCACACCAACGTCAATTTCTCGGCCAAGCACATGATGGTGTCGACCGTGCGTGGCCACCTCGGCCCGATCAGCGGCGCAATCGAGCTTGACCGGAACGACTTCACCAACTCTGAGATCGAGGTAGTGATAGACGTGGCTAATCTACAGACCCGCGACGAAAAGCGCGACGCGCACCTGCGCTCCGGCGACTTCTTCGACGTCGAGAATTTCCCTTCCGCCCTCTTCAAGAGCACGCGGATCGAGCGCACGGGCGAAGACACCTACAAGGTGATCGGCGACCTGACGGTGCGCAACGTTACCAGGGAAGTGGTGCTCGACACCCAGTTCGAAGGCTTCGCCAGCAACCCGTGGGGCATGAACCTGGTAGGCTTTACGGCCACCACCAAGCTCAACCGTAAGGACTTCGGCCTGAACTGGAACGTGGCCCTAGAGGCCGGCGGCGTGCTGGTCGGCGAGAACATCAAGCTGGACATAGACGTTGAGGCTATCGAGCAGCAGTAAGAGCTTGCCAGAAAGGGCGCATAGAATGATACAGCTAACACACAACGACCTACTAGAATCGACAGCGCTGGCGCACGTGGCTACTATCGGCCCGAAGGGGGAACCACAGGCAAACCCGGTGTGGTTCGGCTGGGACGGAGAGCGAATCCGCTTTAGCCAGACGAAGACCAGGCAGAAGTACCTCAATCTCCAGCGCGAGCCGCGCATAGCCTTGTCGATAGTCGATCCGACCAACCCTTACCGCTACCTGGAGGTGAGGGGAGTGGTAGAGAAGATTGAGGAAGACCCAAACCAGGACTTCATCAACTCGATGGCGAAGAAGTACATGGGCGAAGATAAGTACCCGTGGCACCGGCCCAGCGATGAGCGTGTGGTGGTGGTCGTAAAACCGGTCCATACCACGGGCATGGGCTAATAGATAAGAGATAGAGACGACCAAGAGGGGCCGC
>JBAURA010000584.1:0-2607 GCA_049580985.1 Chloroflexia bacterium | reverse complement strand
GGCCACGACTATCCCGATCCTCAGAACTGGTTCTTCCCCAAGCTCCACTCCTCCCAGATCAAGGGCGTTGGCCCCGGTATCGGTAACGACCCCGGCTTCAGCGATCCTGAGTTCGACAGGCTGGTAGAGGAAGGCAACAAGCTTGCCGACCCCGCCAGGATCGAAGAGCGCTACAAGAAGTACCAGGACGCCGAAGATATCGTTCTCAGGGCCGCTGTAGAGGTCCCTCTCTACCAGGTAACCCGCTACTGGGAAGCCAGCCCGGATTGGACAGGATACGGTTCTAACAACACCGCCATCTATCCGTTCCGCCTGGTCAAGCCCGCCAAGTAAGCTACCCGTATTGACCTTATGAATATCCGGCTCCGCCTGGGGCCGGATATTCATAAGGTCTCCCCATCCCCCAAGCCTATGCTCCAGTATGTTATCCGCCGTGTCGGCTCGATGATCCCGGCCCTCCTCGGCATCGCCCTCATCACCTTCAGCCTGATGCACCTTACCAGGGGCGGGCCTTTCACCAGCGAGCACGCTACCCCGGCCATCACCGATGCCCTCAACAGGGCCTATGGTCTCGATCACCCCCTGTGGCCTACCTTCTACGGGCCGAGCAACGGGTGGTTCACCCCCACGTTGGCGGTGATTGGGGTCTTGCTGATCGCGGCTGCCATTGGCCTGCGCCTGTCGTCCAACAGGGCGCGGCGCAAGACCCAGCTAATCGGCAGGGATATCAGGACCTCGGCTGAGCCATTATTGACCACCCGCCAGATCAGCGGCCTTTTCATTATTCTCGGTTCTATATTTCTGGCCTGGTTTCTCCTCGTCCTATTTCAGCCCCCGCCCACCAAGCTTTCCGGCAGCGGCTTCTCGCCGGGCCAGTTCCTGCGATTCCTTTGGAACCTTGTCCAGGGCGACCTCGGCCCCTCGTTCAGCCGGCCGGGCCAGCGCGTGAACGAAATTATCGGCCCCAAGGTGATCAATTCTTTCATTCTCGGCTTCTCGGCGTTCCTCCTGCTGATCCTTATGGCCGTGCCGCTCGGTATCCTGGCTGCCGTAAAGCAGAACACCTGGCTCGATTACGCAGCCACCACCTTCTCGATGATCGGCTACTCGATCCCCAACTTCGTGTTCGGTATCATGCTTATCCTCATCACTGGCCTCTGGTTGCAGATAATCCCGATAGCGGTGTGGGGCGACCCGTCTAATCTGCTGATTGCGGCCCTGGCGCTCGCCATCCGGCCTATGGCGGTGCTCACGCGCCTGACGCGCGCCAGTATGCTTGAGGTGCTGAACCAGGACTACATCCGCACCGCCTGGTCTAAAGGTCTGCGTGGGCGGGCCGTGCTCATACGCCACGCCCTGCGCAACGCCCTCCTGCCCGTGGTGACCGTCATGGGCGACCAGTTTGGCGATCTCGTTACGGGCAGCCTCGTGATCGAGCGCCTCTTCCGCGTGCCCGGTATAGGCGAGCAGTTTGTGCTCAGCGTCGAGCAGCGCGACTACGGCATGATCATGGGCACCACCCTCTTTTACGCCGGGTTGGTCCTCACGATAAACCTCTTCGTCGATCTGATGTATGGTGTGATAGATCCCCGGGTGCGCCTGGGCGCCGCGGCAAGGAGTTAGGCATGGCAGCAGTCTCCCCCGGTAAAAACGTGCCCCTCGACGTGGCGCTTGCCCCCAAGTCGCGCAGCCTCTGGGTCGATGCCTGGCGCAGGCTCCGCCGCAACAAGCTGGCGGTGTTCGGCGTGGTGGTCCTGCTCTTCATGGCCATGGTCGCCGTTTTCGCTGACGTCGTTGCGCCCTACAGGTACGACCAGATCGTGAGAGATCCCGCCACAAATCGCACCATCAAGAACCAGCCACCCTCCGGCGCGCATTGGTTCGGCACCGACGACCAATCGCGTGACGAGTTCAGCCGGGTAGTGCACGGCACGCGCATATCCCTTTCCGTGGGTCTTGTGAGCCAGTTTATCATCCTGGCCGTCGGCATACCCATCGGCGTGGTCGCCGGCTACTTCGGCAGGGCGTGGGACATGATCCTCATGCGTATCACCGACATCATGTACGCCTTCCCGACGGTGCTCTTCGCCATCGTGATATTAGCGGCCTTAGGGCAGAACCTCATCAATATATACCTCGCCATCGGCCTTACCTTCTGGCCCCCTATGGCCCGCCTGGTGAGGAGCCAGGTGCTATCGTTGCGCGAGAAAGAGTATGTGGAGGCCGCGCGCGCCATCGGCGTGTCGTCGGGCCGCATCATGTTCGCCCAGATCCTCCCCAACGCCCTCGGCCCGATCATCGTGGCCGCCACCTTCGGCATACCCTTCGCGATCCTGATCGAAGCGTTCCTCAGCTTCATCGGCCTCGGCGTGCCCGTCCCCATCCCAAGCTGGGGCAGCATGATCGCCCGTGGCCGCGAGCAGCTCCGCTCGGAACCCTGGCTGGTCCTCTTCCCCAGCGCCGCCCTGGCCCTCACCCTCTTCGCCTTCAACTTCTTCGGCGACGGCCTCCGCGACGCGCTCGACCCACGGAGCCGCAAATAGGGAAGGGGTTAAGGGGTTAGGGGATTAAGGGATTGGGGATTAGAAAGGAACCACTCCCCAACCC
>JBAURA010000583.1:0-10788 GCA_049580985.1 Chloroflexia bacterium | reverse complement strand
TCCCCAATGGGCGAGGCAGCGAGTGGAAAACGCGGCGCGCGTGGTGCGAGAGCAATACAATTGGCACAGGATCGCCGATATGACCGTTGACGTGTACAACAAGACGGTCGAGGAAGCGAGGGCCGGCGATTGGGCCTATAAGGAATGAGAGAATGCGGAATGCGGAATGTGGAATATAATGGGAGTGATGCTTGGCTGTGCATGATTTGAGGCAACGGACGAAGGCTTATGCTTTGCGTGTTGTTAATCTTGTGCAATCGCTGCCTAGAGACCTCACTACTGATGTGCTGGCGAGGCAATTGCTTAGGTGCGGTACCTCAGTTGGCGCGAACTACAGATCGGCTTGTCGTGCCAAATCGCAGGCTGACTTTATTGCCAAAATGAGCATCGTTGAAGAAGAAGCAGATGAATCCGTTTTTTGGCTCGAATTGCTGGTGGAAAGTGGAGTCCTCTCCCAAAGCCGCCTTGCCGACCTGATACAAGAAGGCAACGAATTAGTCGCCATTGCTGTTTCCTCTATAAGAACTGCTCGATCCAGTTCGAACCACAATGGGCATAAAGAGTTACGAGAGCGTTCCATTCCGTACATGGACGAGCCAGATAGCTTGGAGCTATCTGACTTCATCTCATGAGAATTCCGCATTCCGCATTCCGCATTCAGGAGGATTAATATATGTTGCTGTCGGACAAACGCATCACCGAGGAGTTGGAGCGCGGGAACATCATTATCGAGCCGTTTGAGCCGCGCCAGCTGGGGACGAACTCCTATGATGTCAGGCTTGGGGCGTATTATTTCATCCCGAACCATAATATGGTGACGGTGAACTTCACAGACGAGGAGGACGCCAGCGCTTTCTGGCTGGGGCCGTATTACGCGGAGGATGGGCTGATCAAGATCAGGCCGGGCGACACTATCCTGGCGCATACGGAGGAGGTGGTGGGCGGGTGCAACGGCTATACCACCTCGATGCGGGCGCGGTCCAGCATTGGTCGGTCGTGCCTGTCGGTGTGCAAGTGCGCCGGGGTGGGAGACGTTGGGTACATCTCCAAGTGGACGATGGAGATCTCGAACCATAGCCACGCGCTGGCGATCCTGCCGGTGGGGTTGCGGGTGGCGCAGATCCTCTTTTACCAGGTGGGCGAGACGTTGCGGCAGTACCAGGGGAAGTACGGCTCCTGGAAGGACTGGTCGCCCAAGGATATGCTGCCCAAGCTCTACCGCGATTACGACCTGCCGCAAGTAGGCGCCAACCGCGTAGTCCGCAGGAATGGAGTGGAAGCGGGGCACAGATAAAGCCACACCAAAGCGCATAGGTTGCCTGCAGGGGCGGATCCACGTGTCCGCCCTTGTGTTATGTCTGACACACCTGGTTGGCACGTTGCGTGCATGTGCGTTGTGGCGAACCAGCAGACAAACACGTGGGTCCGCCCCTACATTGTGCCGATTTGCAGCCATTCGGTCGATGGTTGTTCATGGCTAGACGGGAATTAGCCTAGCGTGTATAGTTAACATGTATGCCTGTGTGAGGCGGTTAGCATATGGCATGGTTCGTGGAGGATGCATACGAGATTCAGTTTGAAGGGCGAATATGGCATTAAAGTGTGAGAGTCCAATCGCGGTATGTTTGAGAACTCCGGCGGCCCAGTGTGTGATCTGTGGCCGTCACTTCTGTAGGGCGCATGGGGACGTGGAAGCGTCGGTGTGCCGGTTGTGCCGCGCCGATTACAAGCAGAAGCTGGAGGCAGAGGCGGCCCAGAACTCCGAGGTAGAGCGCAGGGAAGAAGCCCACAGGCGTAACCTGGAGGAGAACCTGTGCGGCTGGTACGATTGCCCTAATGAGATGTATGCGCGGTGCGAGCGTTGCGGCTTGTCTTACTGTCCCAGGCACGTGAGCCGGCACAAGTACAACTATCGCTACAGGACCCGCAAAGGTATCTACAGGCGTCAAGCCGAAGTAACCCTGTGCGACGCGTGTAAGTTCTACCTCTCCGAGTACCGGGTAGAGAAGAGCTGGCGGGACTGAGCGGGGGCGCAAAACGTAAAACGTAAAACGTAAGAGACGGAACCGCCAAGAAGCCAAGAGCGCCAAGTTACGCCAAGTTTTATTATGAAAGTTATGTAATTACGTTTTACGTTTTGCGTTTTCGGACTGAGATATGAGACCCAAGCCTGTCGTGCTGGTTATATTGGACGGGTGGGGGTTGAACCCTGACCCTACGAATAACGCTATTGCTTTGGCCGATACGCCGAACATGGACCGGCTGTGGGCCGAGTACCCGCACACGGCGCTGGACGCTTCGGAGCACGCGGTGGGGCTGCCTTATGGGCAGATGGGCAATTCGGAGGTGGGCCACCAGAATATGGGGGCCGGGTTCGTGGTGTACCAGGAGCTGACCCGGTTGGATACCGCCATCGAGGACGGTAGCTTTTTCGAGAACCCGGAGCTGGTGGGAGCGTGCGAGCACGTCATTGCGAACGGGTCTACGTTGCACCTGCTGGGGCTGCTCGGGCCGGGCGGGGTGCATAGCCACTGGGCGCACCTATTCGCGCTGTTGGAGCTGGCGAAGCGCAAGGGTATCGAGCGGGTTATATACCATGCGTTCACGGATGGGCGTGACACGCCACCCACGAGCGGTATCGGCTTCATGCAGACCGTGCTCGACAAGATGGCCGAGCTTGGTGTTGGGCGCGTGGGGAGCGTGTCGGGCCGCTACTACGCTATGGACCGCGACAACCGCTGGGAGAGAGTGAAGCGGGCTTACGATACGCTGGTGCACGGCGAGGGGCCTTGCTTCAGCGATCCGCTTGAGGTATTTCGGGCTTCGTATGAGGCAGGGGTGACGGACGAGTTTATTGTGCCGTCGGTTGTGGCAGCCGAGGGGGAAGAACCTGCGCCCATCAAAAGCGGCGACGGCGCTATCTATTTCAATTTCAGGAGCGACCGGGGCCGCGAGCTGACCAGGGCCATTACCGACGAGGCTTTTACGCAGTTCGACCGTGGGGAGCCGCCGCGGGACCTCTTCTTCGTGACGCTGACGCGGTATGCGGCGGACCTGAACGTGCGCGTGGCATACCAGGCGATGGAGGTGAGGGTGCCGCTTGCCAGGGTGCTCAGTGACCACGGGCTGCGGCAGTTCCATATCGCGGAGACCGAGAAGTACGCCCACGTCACCTTCTTCTTCAACGGGCGTATCGAGCAGCCGTTCCCAGGCGAGGACCGCGTGCTCGTGCCTTCGCCGAAGGTGGCGACCTACGACCTGATGCCTGAAATGAGCGCGTATGGGATAACCGAGGAGCTAACCAGGCGGATCAGGTCGGGTGAGTACGATTTCATC
Source organism: Chloroflexia bacterium (assembly GCA_049580985.1). Classification (GTDB taxonomy): domain Bacteria; phylum Chloroflexota; class Chloroflexia; order QHBQ01; family JADMIH01; genus JADMIH01. Next base: position 7,452 of record JBAURA010000583.1, on the reverse strand, counting down.
GTGGCGAACTTCGCGAACGGCGATATGGTCGCGCACAGCGGCAAGCTGGATGCCACTATGAAAGCGTGCGAGGTGGTGGATAGCTGCGTGGGTGAGGTAGCGCGGGCGGTGCGGGAGATGGGCGGGGTGCTGATGATCACGGCTGACCACGGCAATGCCGACCTGATGGTAGACCCGGCGACGGGCGAGCCGCACACGTACCACACGCTCAATCCCGTGCCTTTTATATTGGTCGCGCCAGATGACAGCCCTTTGCGCCAGGTGGCCTTGAGGGAGGGCGGGCGGTTGTGCGATATCAGCCTGACGGTGCTTGAGGTGATGGACGTCGATTCGGTGCCGGATATGACGTGCCAGAGTATTATCAAGCGCTAGCACTTGTCCGCCTGATTAATGCAAGGTCTATAATCAGCCCAACGCGAGCGCTATGACGCCGACGAGCATGGCGCTGCTTGCCGCCAGCCTGCGGACGGCATCTCCTTCGGCCAGGAGCCGGGCGCCCAAGAGCGCGCCGAGCAGGATGCTGATCTCGCGGGCGGGGGCGACGTAGCTGACCGGGCTGACCACGAGGGCGGTGAGCACCAGGATGTACGAGATGGGGCTGAGGAGGCCGACGGCGAAGAGCGCGGGCTTGTGATCGCGCCAGTCGGACTGAATCTCGGCCCGGCGGTTGGCGAGGACGGGGGCCAGCAGGGCGACTCGACCTACAGTCGAGCCGTAGTATTGGAGCAGAGGCGCGATCATCACGGTGGAAACGGCAAGCTTGTCCCAGAGGGTGTACGCGCCGATGATCACGCCGGTGAGGAGGCCGTAGAGGGCAGCTATGCCTGCGCTGCTGCCTTTGAGGGCGTTGGGGCCGCCGGTGAGGAAGAACGCGCCACCTGCGATCAGGATGGCTCCAAGCAGCGCGGGCACGGTCGGCTGCTCGCCCAGGAGGGCGATAGCGCCTAGCGTGGAGAGGAGCGGGCCGGTGCCGCGCGCCAGCGGGTAGACGAGAGAGAAATCGCCCGCACGGTAGCCGCGCAGGAGCGCGATGAAGTAGGCCAGATGGAGCAGAGCGCTGCCAAGTATCATGCCCAGTTCGGCAAAGCCGATGTGCGGCCTGTCAATGAAGAAGAGGGCTATTACAAGGGGTGCGAAGGCCACCACCGAGACAATATCGGCCAGCCAGATGAACACCACCCCACCGCCCGCCCGCTTGGCGAACAGGTTCCACGTGGCGTGGAACACCGCCGATAGGAGCACCATCGTGAGGGCGAGGGTTGTCATAGGGGTTAGGGGCAGCGAAGTTACTAACCCTTAATCCCTTAATCCCCAATCCCCAATCCCCAATCCCCAATCCCCAATCCCCAATCCCCAATCCCTAGATAAAGCGCGCGTTCGGTTCTATGTCGAGGGTGAAGTCGTATTGGAGGGAGTCGGCGTAGCGATAGTAGGCGGCGGCGGCGATCATGGCGGCGTTGTCGGTGCAGAGCACGAGGGGTGGGTAGCGCAAGGGCACGCGCAGGCGCTCGCCGAGGGATTGCCGGAGGAGAGCATTGGCCGCGACGCCACCGGCAACCAGCACTTCTCGCGCCCCGAACTCGGCAGCGGCTGCGGCGGTCTTCTCTACGAGGGCGTCCACTAGGGCGGCCTGGAAGGAGGCTGCCAGATCGGCAACGGGCAGTGGGTCGGTATGGGTTATGCCCGCGGGGGATGGAGAGGGTGCCCTGGTGTTGGGCGCGTGGGCGACCCTGACAGGAGGCGGTGGAGCCAGTGCGCCAGGGGCGGTCTCGGCGACGGGGGGCGCGCTTTCCTCGGCGGTGAAGGTGCTGACGTCCACCAGCCTGGTGGTTGACATAGATACCTGCGGGGCCGTGCGGGCTGCGCGGTCGCCTTCGTGACCCTCGGTGCCGGAGAGTTGGGGTGGGGTAGGCGCGGGGGGCTGGGTGGTCTGCCAGGGGGCGGGCTTGTCGGCCTGGAAGCCGTACTCTTGCACCTTACGCAGGAGGGCAGTCTTGAGGCCGCTGAAGGAAAAGTCGTGGGTGCCTTTGAGCCAGGCGCGGGGGAACGGGAAGCGCTCCGGGTTGCCTCCCTCGGCGGCACGCTGGATGGCGGGTCCGCCTGGGTAGCCGAGGCCGAGGATGCGGGCCGCCTTGTCGAACGCCTCGCCTGCCGCGTCATCGATGGTCTTGCCGAGGAGGCGGTACTGGCCGTGGCCGGTCATGAGCACCAACTCGGTATGCCCGCCCGACACGATCAAGCAGAGGGCGGGGAAGCGTGGCTCGAAGGGAATGTCCCCACTGAGTGCCTGCGCTTCGGGGATGAGCCAGTTGGAGTAGATATGGCCTTCGATATGGTTGACGGCGACGAGCGGCTTGCCGCGCGCGAAAGCGATGGCCTTGGCAGCGTTCACGCCGACCAGGAGGGCGGGGGAGAGGCCGGGGCCGCGCGTGACCGCCACGGCGTCGATATGCACCCAACTCATGTTGGCGCGGGTGAGGGCCTCTTCGAGCACGGGGATGATGGTGACGATATGCTGGCGGGAGGCAAGCTCCGGGACCACGCCCCCGTACTTCTGGTGCAGCGCGATCTGGGAAGCGATTACGTTGGTGACGATATGCCGCCCGTCGCGCACGATGGCGACGGACGTTTCATCACATGAGGTTTCGATTGCTAAGATGTTCATGGGGTTGGTTGTCGGTTGCCGGTTATCGGTTGCCGGTTATCGGTTGCCGGTTATCGGTTGCCGGTTGTCGGTTGTTGGTCTTCTTACTGACAACTGACAACTGACAACTGTTCTACTGAAGCCTGGTCCGATCCGAAGCGTGGGCCGGTGGGGGTTGGGCCTGGAAGGCGGCGCGGAAGCGGTTGGTTAGCTGCTTTCGGAGGTTGGCGATGCGGTTGTTGAACTGAGGCGAGTCGACGGGTTCACTCCACATTATGTAGGCATCTTCGTTGTTGTCGCTGTAGTAGCGGCGGCGGACGCCGGTGATTTCGAGGCCATACTTGCGGTAGAGGGCCTGGGCCGATAGGTTCGATATGCGCACTTCGAGGGTGATGCGGTGCGCGCTCATTTCACGGGCGATGTCGGTCAGGCCGAGGAGGAGTAGCTCGCCCACGCCCTGGCCCCGGTGGTCGGGGTGGACGCCGATGGTGGTGACGTGTCCCTCGTCTACCATCAGCCATAGGCCGGCATAACCCGCCATCTCGAAATCGCCATCACGGGCAAGCTCAACTTCCTCCACGCCGTTGGGAGCTGGGGGTTGTGGGGCGGGTTGGCTCCACCAGGGGAGCATAGAAGCCAGGCGGGAGAGGAGGCCGCCTGAGCTTTTGGCGGGGCCGGAACCGTTGTGGTGAATGGCGCGTAGCTCTGGGTGGTGGAGGGAGGTGAGGGTGGCCTCTGACGGCTCGCGCAGACCGATACGCGCGGCGAGTGCGGGCGATACCCACCAGGCGACGACGTAGCGATTGGTCTCGGGCGTCTTTAGCTCGCGCCTGTATGCGGAGGTGGGCCAGGGCATGCTGAAGCAGAGCCGCTCGATGCGAGCTACCTGCTCTATGTCTTCGGCTGTCATGTACTCTAGGAGGTAGGGCATGGGCGGGGATTAGGGATTAGGGGTTAGGGGTTAGGGGTTAGGGATTAAGGGATTAGGGATTGGGGATCAGGGGTTGGGGATCAGGGATTGGGGTTGGAGGCCAGGGCCGGGGTGGGGACTGATCCCTGATCCCTGGGGTTGCGGTTGCAGATAGATGGCCTGAAGGGTGGCGGGGTCGTCGGCTTCGGCCCTATTGGCGCGTTGGAGGGCTAGCTCGGCCAGGTAGGAGGCGCGCCTGAGTCCGGCGGCCGCGGGTGCAATGGCGGCCTCTTTGCCCAGGATACCGGTGATGGTAGTGGCGGTTTCGGGCGTGATCTCGCCGCAGAAGAGGGTGGCGATCCTGGCGGATTGCTCCTTTATGGCCTCCGCCATCTCAGCGGCGGTGGTGTTAGTATAGGGCGTAAGGCGCTGCCAGCGCGTGCCTTTGGTGCGGTACAAGGCCCAGGCCAGCCTGTGCCGGCCCATGCTCAGGACGGCGCATACCTGGGCGGCGGTGACGGCCACCTGCCCGTAGGCCAGGGCATCTAGACTGGGCACGCCCCACAGGGGGATGCCGAGCGCGTAGGCCAGGGTCTTGGCTGTGCTGAGGCCGATGCGCACGCCGCTGTATGAGCCTGGGCCGGTGGCGACTGCTATGCCGGTAAGATCGCGCACCGTTACACCGACGGCCGACATGGCGCGCTGCACGTTCGGCAGGAGCTGAGTGGTCTGCTCGCGCCCCGATACCCACGATTGCTCGAACAGCACGCCCGTGGAGGGTTTGTAGATGGCGATGCTGATGGTGTCGGTGCTGGTGTCGATTGCTAGTATCATGGACGGTGGACGGTGGACGGTAGACGATGGACGATGGACAATGGACGGTGTGGATATGTCTGGGTTAATCTTATCCTTCGTCCTTCGTCGGTTAGCCGAACGCGGTGCGCTTGAAATCGGCCAGGAGTTGGGCGTAATGAGGGCCGGTGGCGTAGAAGCGGAGGGTGCGCTTGGTCTCGTTGAGGTGGCTGAATTGGACCGATAGACGCTCTTCGGGGAGCCAGGGAGCGGCCTCGTCGGGCCATTCTATGACGGTGACCCCACGGCCTTCAAGGTAGTCATCGAGGCCGAGGGTGGCGATGTCAGGCACTCCTTGCAGGCGATAGAGGTCGATATGGGCCAGGTGGTGCCTGCCGCCTTTGTATTCGTTGATGAGGGTGAAGGTGGGGGAGTTGACGTAGCGGCTGTCGAGGCCCAGGCCCCTGGCTATGCCCTGAGTGAAGGTGGTCTTGCCCGAGCCGAATTCTCCTTCCAACAGCACCACGTCGCCAGGGGATAGGAGCTTGCCCAGGTGCGCCCCCAGCCGCCTCGTTTGCTCGATGCCATGACTTACGATGTCCAGGTTTGCCTGCGACGTCACCTGTTGTTATGGGTTCCTCTCTGTTGGATGGTGGACCGTGGACGGTGGACGGTGGACGGTGGACGATGGACGGCGGAAGAATGATCCGTACTACTTAGTTGTTACCGACTACCGACTACCGACTACCGACTACCGATTATGTATCACCTGGTCCAGCACTTGTGCCGTTTGGCGGGCGGTGCGCTCCCAGGTGAAGGTGGAGGCTCTTTGCATGCCGGCCTGGCTGAGACTGGTAGCGAGGTCGGGGTCGCGGAGCAGGGTGCGAAGCGCGTCTGCCCATGCCTGCGTGTCCTTTGGCTGCATCAGTATGCCTGTGTCGCCGACTACTTCCGGCAGGGCCGAAGTGTTTGAGGCGACGACGGGGGTACCGCAAGACATAGCTTCGAGGGCCGGTAAACCGAACCCTTCGTACAGGGAAGGGTAAGCGCACACACCGGCGATATTATACCACAGGGGCAGTTCGGCGTCAGGCACGCGGCCCAGCCAGCGCACGCGCCCTCCATGCTCCCAGGCGCCAAGGCCCAGGCGCTCGGCGGTTGCGAATATTTCGTTGTAGTACCAGCCTTTGCTGCCGCCGATGACGAGGGTAACGTCGGACATATCGGGGTCGCGCGAAAGGGCGGCGAAGGCTTGGAGGAGGGTGGTGAGATTCTTGCGAGGCTCCAGGGTGCCGACATAGATGATGATGCGGCCATGCGCGCCTTTGTCGCGGCGGAAGGCGGCCTTGTCTTCTTCCGGGAGGGGCCGGAAGTGAGGGCTGACGCCGTTGTGGACGGTGGTGACGCGGTGGGGTGGGACGTGGAGGAGGTCCAGGACGTCGCGGCGGGTGGCTTCGGAGACGGTGATTACGTGGTGTGCATGGCGCGCCGACCAGCCGGTCATGGCGGTGAGATAGAAGCGCTTGAGGGGGTGGAAGGCGTGGGGGTAGCGGAGGAAGATGAGGTCGTGGATGGTGACGACGGTGGGGCAGGGGGAGATTAGGGGGCGGACGTTGACGGGGCAGAAGAGGAGGTCGAGGCCGAGGCGAGCGGAGGCCACAGGGAGGAGGGTCTGCTCCCAGGCGATGCGGATGGGGGCACGGACGGTGGGGAGGCGGCTGTGGGAGAAGGTGAGGTTGGGGGGCGCGGGGAAGTCGGGGGGGATGGGGGCATTGCCGGCGAGGGCTGTGAAGCGTGCCTGGGGTAGTTGTGGGGGTAGCTGGGTCAGAAGCTCGTAGATGTAGCGGCTGAGGCCGGCCTGGCGGTAGTTGCCGGTGAAGGCCAGCAGGTGGGCGTTGATCCCTATGTGCATGAAGGTGATTATAACAGGCCGGTAGCCTGCCTGGAAGCGTGTGGGGGTTGCGAGCGGCGGGTAAACAATGATGATCAGAAAGCAGAAGGTATGAACCCAGCGCCAATATTTGTGTTGGTCAGTACAAAGTATGTGTAAATCAGCAAAGTGGTAGGTTGGTACTACGTAATTTTACGTATCTTTTGCACAAGATGATAGCCAATTTGGGCTAACTACTTCCTTATATAAATCTTTCGTGATATACTCCTCCCACGGAGTAACCGCGCGATCTGTACCTCAATGGAAGTAGTACTTTTAGGCTACAACTGTGGTAGGTTATAGGACGCGTTGTTTCGTTGTAATAGCGAGGGGCGTAGCCATAGACACGACGTGGTTTGAGCGGCGAGGCTTCGGGCCGCCGGTGGCAGAATTGGGTTAGTTCAGTGGTGTAGAGATACCCAAACGATATGGAGGAGGAGGAGCAGATCATGATTACACGCGCCTTACGCTATGCTCGCTATGCATTAGTAGCGGGCGGCATCCTGGCCGCGTTCGCTTTGAGCGTGAATTGGAGCGCACCGGACAGCGTCAATTGGAGCGGTGTCGATAGGCCCGATAGCGTGAACTGGAGCAGCGTGAATTGGAGCCGCCCGGATAGCGTCAATTGGAGCAGCGTCAATTGGAGTCGTCCTGAAAGTGTCAATTGGAGTAGTGTGAACTGGAGCAGGCCCGAGAGCGTGAATTGGAGTAGCGTGAATTGGAGCCGCCCGGATAGCGTGAACTGGAGCAGCGTCAATTGGAGCAGGCCAGATAGCGTAAACTGGAGCTAGCACGACCAGCCACACAATAAGTGCGGCACAAGAAGGAAGGGCGAGGTAGGGAGATCCGATGGGTCTCCCTTCTTTTTGTTTGGCGTGAGTGGGTGTATTTGTGGTCATTGGATTTCGGATTTGGAGTGCGAACAACGAATTCACCGCAGAGAACGCAGAGGGCGCAGAGGTTATTTTGGATTTTGGATATGGGAAGGGAGGGTGCATGGGGTCTTTGGTGGGTCCTATGCACCCTGATTGGTTGTTTGCTTGTTATTAGGTTGTTGCCGGGCAGAGGGCGGGCACGGGGACCCGCCCCTACACGGTCATGGTTGGTTGGCTGGTAGGGATGGTGTCCCTATGGCGCAACTGGAGCGTGTTCCGCGTGGGCAGCAGGAGCCTAGCC
>JBAURA010000582.1:0-8088 GCA_049580985.1 Chloroflexia bacterium | reverse complement strand
GGCATACTTAAGGCCACTGTAGATGGCTATGTCATTGAGCAACTGAAGATCGTAGCTCTTGGTCCGTACCACAAGCTCGGCAAGGGTAACAAGAGCCTGTGCTTCCGTTATCGTCACAAGATGCCAGTCCAGTTTCAAGTACTCGGCAACCTGCCGGGCATATCGCGGATCGGACCCGCAGCCCGATGGGTAATCTTCGCGGAATTCGCACAACCCACAACCTGCGTTGGGCATGGGCTTCTTATGCGATTCATAACCTTCCATCACTACTGTAATAACAGGCATCCTCGGACCAAGTGCTGCCAATAGAGACGAGTCTATTCCCCCTGACAGCAACAAAGCGTCGCTTGGGGTCTCGCGTGTCGCGTGCTCCAAGGCAGCCAATAAAGAAGAACGAGTATCGGCCCGATCCGACACCGTCGTTTGTTCTATTTGTTGGTTCTTCTTGGCTGGCATTTCACCGGAATAGGCAATAAGCAATCAGTGCAATATCCACCCCTGTATCAGAATGTTGTCTATGTTCGATTATACTACAGGGAACACTTACCTGATAGAAGATCCCGGAGGCGCGAATGAAAGTTGGGGTGGTCATACCGTTGGCCCAAGACGAAAAGCGCGGGCGTGCCCTGACCTTTGAGGAGATTCGCGACGCCGCGCTTCAGGCCGAGGCGCTCGGCTTAGATTCGATCTGGGTCTATGATCACCTCCTGCATCGCTTCCCATCGAGGCCACCCGTCGGCTTTTGGGAGTGCTGGACCATCCTCTCAGCCCTGGCCGCCGTCACCAACCGGGTATCTATAGGCACACAGGTGATATGTACAGCCTTCCGCAACCCGGCCCTGCTGGCTAAGATGGCAACTACTCTCGATGCGGTAAGCAACGGTCGCCTCATATTGGGGTTGGGTGCGGGCTGGCACAAACCCGAATTCGACGCATTCGGCATGCCCTATGATCACCTGGCGACCCGCTTTGAAGAGGCCATACAAATCATCACTACCTTGCTTCGTCAGGGGCATGCCGATTTCGAGGGCGCATACTACAGCGCCAACGACTGCGAGCTAAGGCCGAAAGGCCCCAGCCCGGCTGGACCCCCGGTCTTGGTAGCGGCCTTTGGTCCGCGTATGCTGCGCATAACCGCTCGTTACGCGGATGGCTGGAATACCGATTGGCTCGGCCCTGAAAACGTCTTCAGCGAGCGCCGGGACGCATTGATGGCTGCTTGTGCGGACGTTGCCCGTGATCCTGCCACGCTGGCGATCACCGGCGGCCTGACAATTGCTTATCCCCAGCTTGGCGAGTTGCCAGCCTGGATGACGAGTGCGGACCAGTACGTTACCGGCTCGGCAGAGGAAGTGGCTGCCGCTTTGCAGACCTACCAACGTTCAGGCGTGGCACACGTTATGTGTTCCTACTACCCCAATTCACCTGAGGCATTGGCTAAACTGGGGCAAGCGGTAGCAGTTTATAAAGAGGCACAGCGCGAGCAATAGCTTCTGGGTGTTGCAGGTAGAGCACCAGGCATGCACTGAGGCTGGGGCTGTAACCTGCGACCGTAGCTTCCTCGTGCTGGCTTGAGCAGGGCCGGGCGGATGCAGCAGTGACACCCGATGGAGTATAATAGCCGAATGAGCGCACGCCGCAAAGTAGTTCTCTACAACCCACGCGCCGTATTCTGGACTATGCCGCTCGGTTTGATAGCGGTGGGGTCTGCGCTAGATCCCGCTGAGTACGACGTAAAGATCATCGACGGCAGGCTGGAACAAGATCCGATAAAGTCTGTGTTAGCCGAGCTTGACGGGGCTACGTGTCTGGGCATGGGAGTCCTGACCGGCGCGCCTATCCGCGATGCGCTGAACGTATCGCGCGCCGTCAAGGCAGCATACCCCAGGTTGCCTATAATCTGGGGAGGCTGGCACCCATCCCAGTTCCCTGCCGACTGCCTGGCTGAGCCTAGCGTAGACGCTACCGTGAGCGGGCAGGGAGAAGAAGCTTTCGCGGAAGTGGTTCAGCGATTAAGCGATCATAGTAACCTGGATGGAATATCCGGCGTCACCTGGCGCGACAAATCAGGGCAGATAATAGAGAATCCCGCAAGGCCTACCAAAGACCTCAACATATTCCCCCCGCTCAACTACGATCTTATCGATGTTGAGGCCTATTTCGCGCACAAGGGCAAACGGCAATTTGACTACATATCGTCGGTCGGGTGCCGATTTAGATGCGCCTTTTGTGCCGATCCGTTCGTTTATAAGCGCGCATGGTTCGGGCTTACTGACGAGCGCATCGCAAACGAGCTTCTCATGCATTGGAAGCGGCACCAGTTTGTCGAGGTAACCTTCCAGGACGACACATTCTTCACCAGGCGGGAGCGGGTCGAAGACATTTGTAATAAGTTCCTCTCGGTCGGGCTGAAAACCGCATGGACGGGCACCATGCGCGCCGACCAGGGCTTCAGGCTCCCCGATGAGACCCTTGATCTCTGCCGCCGCGCCGGCCTTACGCGAGTCATGGTGGGGGTGGAAGCCGGCACCGACGAAATGCTCAAACACATCAAGAAGGACATCACCATTGCCCAGGTGTTCAACACCGCCGAAAAGCTCGTCCGCCACGACATCGGCGGCATATGGAACTTCATAGTCGGCTTCCCCGATGAGCCTGATGAGAGCTTCGAGGCCACCCTGCGGATCGCCAAGCAAATACGCGCCATGAGTCCCAGGTTCCAGGCCGCAGTCTTCTACTACAAGCCCTATCCAGGTAACGAGCTTGCCGATCAACTGAAGGCGAAAGGCTATCCCTTCCCTGCTACCCTGGAAGAATGGGCCGAGTTCGACTATGTAGGGTCGGCGGGACCGTGGGTAACTCCCGAAAAGCACCGGCGAGTCGAGCACTTCAAGTTCTACCAGAAGTACGCCTTCGGCGACCAAAGGCACCCCATAGGCCGGTTGCTGCAACCTCTGGCTCGCTGGCGAGTGCAACGCGACTTCTACAGCTTCCCCATAGAGCGCAAGGTCATCGAGCGATTGCACCCTGGGCCGCAACTGTCATAAGCGTGCTATTACGTGATGATTGCTCTTAGCGAAGCCGAAAAGTGTAAACAAGAGATCATATCACGCGCCAAAGAGCTTGGCTTCGATCTGGTGTCCTTCACTACCGGCGCGCCGTTCCCCGAGACACAAAGCATACTTGAAGAGCGCATAGCAGCCGGCCTCTTCACCGGCCTACCCTGGTTCAATGCCGAGCGCGCGAGGGTAGCGGGCGACCCCGCCAACCTTATGCCTACGGTACGCACAATCGTGTCCCTCGGCATAAGCTACCTGAACACCGATCCTATCTTACCTTCAAGTCCAGGCGTTCCGCGTGGGCGCGTGGCCCGTTATGCCTGGGGAATGGACTACCACCAGGTCTTCAAGGAGAAGCTGGCTGCGCTGCACGCCTATGTGCAGGAGCTACTTGGCAGGCCGCTCGAAGCCCGGACCCTCGTGGATACTGCCCGCATAGTTGACAAAGCAGTGGCCCAGCGCGCGGGCATGGGGTGGTACGGCAAGAACACTAACCTTCTGAACCGGGAGTATGGCTCCTGGATCCTATTGGGCGAGCTACTTCTGGACATAGATTTGCCGCCTGACAAGCCCGTGAAGACGCACTGCGGCTCCTGTACGCGGTGTATGCCCGCCTGCCCCACGGGAGCCATAATCGCGCCCGGCGTGCTTGACTGCAATCGCTGTATCTCCTACCTGACAATCGAGGAACGCGGGCCGATACCTATCGAGATGCGGCCCCACATCGGAGATTGGATCTTCGGCTGTGATATCTGCCAGGAGGTCTGCCCCGTCAACCGCAAGACCGCCAGCCCCGAACACCCGGAATTCCGCCCGGCAGCAGGCATTGGTGCAAGCCCCGATCTGCTTGAGCTTCTGGATATAACAGAGGAGGAGTTCAGAGAGAGATTCCGCAAAAGCCCCGTCAAGCGAGCCAAATGGGCCGGGCTACGACGCAACGTAGCGGTGGCGTTAGGCAACATCGGCGATCCGGTAGCCGTACCCGCGCTGGTGCGCGCGCTAAACTCGGAGCCGGCGCTGGTCCGGGGCCACGCGGCCTGGGCATTGGGGCGCATAGGTGGAGAAGAAGCCGGGCAAGCCCTATATGAACGGCAGTTGATCGAAAGTGACGGCTGGGTTCGTGAGGAATTGGAATTAGCCTTAGGAGGACCCCACGCGTGACCAGCGTTGATTTGACTGACTTCACTTACGAACCCGACCTATCCCGCGCGGCCACGTTGCCAGCCCGCTGGTATATCTCGCCGGAGTTCCTGGCGCTGGAGAAGGACAAGATCTTCGCGCGTACCTGGCAGGCGGTCGGGCGCATCGACGAGGTGGCCCGCGTAGGCGACTTCTTCACTTGCGAGGTGCTGGGCGAGCCGCTGGTAGTCACACGGGGCACGGACAACGTGCTGCGTGCCTTCTACAACGTGTGCAGGCACAGGGCGGGCAACGTGGCGGCGGGCAAAGGCAACCGCAAATCGCTACAGTGCCGCTACCACGGCTGGACCTATGCCCTGGATGGCCACCTGATGACCACTCCTGAGTTCGACGGCGTGCAAGACTTCGACAAAAACTGTTACGGCCTCCATCCCGTGCGCGTGGAGACGTGGGGGCCGTTCGTCTTCGTCAACCTCGACCCGGAGGCCACCCCGCTTGCATCTACGCTGGGTGTCATTTTGGAGGAGACAGCGGGCATACCCCTGGCAGGGATGCGCCCGGTCGAGCGGCGCGACTACGTCATTGATTGCAACTGGAAGGTGTACATCGACAACTACCTGGAAGGCTACCACTTGCCGATTGCCCACCCCGGCCTCTACCGCGAGTTGGACTACGAAAACTACAAGGTGGAGACGCACCGCTACCACTCGCGCCAACTAGCGCCCCTGCGCCTGGTGACGAACAGCAGCGCGGGCCGCCGCTACGCCGAGGTGCGAGCCGACGACGAGGTGCTCTACTACTGGGTATTCCCCAACTTCATGGTGAATATCTACCCCGACAATATGTCTTCTAACATCATCCTGCCACTGGGACACGATAAGACGCTAACCATCTTCGAGTGGTACTTCCACGAGCAGGGCGGCGGCGAGGCGTGGGAGGGCGTACAGCAGGCGGTCGCCTTCAGCGATGAGATCCAGCAGGAGGATATCGTCATTTGCGAGAATGTGCAGCGCGGGCTAGGGTCGCGGGTGTACGACCAGGGCCGCTTCTCGGTCAAGCGCGAGAATGGGGTGCACCACTTCCACTCCCTGGTGTATGAGTACCTGACGCGCTAGCATTTCCCTAACGAAAATGCTAGGATCCACCAGGGGAGGCATTACGCTTCCTCGAATACTATATCCTGCGCGCCCTCCCACAGCGCAAGCTTACCGAGGTCGCGCAGGTGCTCTTGCCCCTCGATAATAGTGAGGAAGTGGTTCCCCGCCAGCGGGCCGACCTTACTGGCGAAGCGGCAACTACCATACGGAAATAGTATCTCCGTCTCGCTCAGGCCGCCCGGATAGAAGAGGACCTCACCCTTGGAAGGGTGCGAGGTGTGGTTCTCGTAGCTTACACCCAGGTCGAAATCGCCCAGCGGTATCCAGCACGCTTCGCCACTCCATCGCGCATGGATGATCTTCTGGCGATAGGGCAGCAGCTTGGCGAAAGCCGCGCATGTCTCCGGCGCGTCATCTGTCTCCATTCGCGCCTTGAACTGATATGGTCCAGCCGTTATCTTCAACAATTTCATCAAATCCTCCTGTTCGCTCGCAGTCGGTAGTAGGCCGGAATCTGCTCTGCGTACCTAATGCGCTTATCTGCTACTTGCTTCCGCGAACGGCCCACGCTCTCGCAAACAGCGGGATGCTGCCATCCGGCGCTATTGGTAGCCTGGACCTGATACGCTCTCGGAGAGCCGTCCTCCTCTCCTCGGTAAGTGACGTTACATAACTGGGAGCCGGGCCTTGTCCACCCAGGAATGGCACCCAGTAGTCCTCAAAATCGCGGAAGTGGGTAGCCGCGTCTATAGCTCGTACTTCAACACCCGTCAGACCCGCGCTCTCGAATAGTTCAGTGAGAGGCTCCGGCTTGCAGACAGGGAAGCGGCGGCCCTGATCTCTCTCGGCTATGGCCTGGTCCAACTCAACTGCCGCATCCCAGAACACCCGCATCATCTGCATCTGACCGGCATAGTCCCAAACGTACGCGGCCACGATACCCCCACGCTTGGCGACGCGCACCATTTCAGCAAGCGCCACATCCTGCCTGGGAATGAAGTTCAGCACTAGGCCCGACATGACCGCGCCGAACATCTCGTCTTCGAAGGGTAGCGCCATCGCGTCCCCAACCCTGAACGAAGCGCGTCTGTCCTGCACATGTTCGCGAGCATAGGCGACGAAGCCTTCAGCAGGATCAACACCCATGACCTCCGCAGGCGCAGCTTGCTGCAGTATCGCTTCGGTAAGCGCGCCCGTGCCGCAGCCGACGTCAAGCCAATAGCTACCTGGCGGCACGGCAAGCCAATCAAGGAATTCTCTGGCAACTAAGCGACTCCACCTGCCCACATACGGCTCGTAAGCCTCGGCATTGGCCCAGGTATCACTCTTGTTCATTGTGCTCTCCGTGCTTTCCTCAAAACTGATTTCGACGCAGTTGCAGCAGATGAGAGCAGAGCGTGGGCATGCCCTCCCCTTATTCTACAGGCTCGGCCCGCTTCTGCAATCAACTCTTAAAATGGAGTCATAGCTAAGGTTTCCACGCACGAGAATCTGCTCTGCGTACTTAAGGGATTTCCATAAGCAGAGCAGATTTTAAGGCCCCTCTCACTTACGTTTTACGCTCTTACCGACAACTGACAACTGACAACTGACAACCGTCTACCGTCCGTCCTCCGACACCAGTATCTCCCGCAGCTTGGCTATGCACTTCAGCACGTCTTCGCGGTTCTTGCTCAGCTTCATCCATTCCGGCAACCGGCTCGCTAGGCTGGCGTTCCAATGGGTTTCTCGGAAGTCAGCGCGCACGAAGTCCTCTATGAATTGCAGGTGGCGCTGGTTGAGCGCCCACAGTAGCTCGCCCGTACAGCTAGCTTGCAGCCAGAGCGGCTGCCCGAAGTACCAGTCATTCGCCCCGGCAACGCCGACCCGCTTGCCTTCCCACTCCTTCACACAGCCGCAATACTCGCACGTCAAGCGCCTGGGGGCAAATAGGTATTTCGTATAGGGGGGACCGCCAGCATCCCACGTTTGCCTGTCGCGCGGCACCACCCTGGCGCACTTGTCGCAACGCGGGCAATGCACCAGGAACAGGTCGCTGAACTCGTAGAGATATCTTCGGTTGCCTTTGAAGTGAGTGGGCATGGTTTTTGGACGATGGACGATGGACGATAGACGATGAACGATGGACGCTAAGCTGATACAACTAAACGGAAGATAGCAACTATCGTCCATCGTCCATCGTCTATCGTTTATCGTCTATCGTCTATCGTCACTTGCGCCTCGCGTATCGCCGCCAGCACACGCTCCGGCGTCATCGGCTGCTGGGAAAGCCACACGCCGGTGGCGTCGTGGATTGCCATCGCGACGGCGGGGGTGAACGGCACCAGGGGCATTTCGGCCATACCGCGAGCGCCGTACGGGCCGTTGGGGTCGGCGCTCTCCAGGATGATCGGCACTATCTCGTCCGGCATATCGAGGGCGGTGGGCAGCAGGTAAGTGCTGAAGTAGGGCGTGACCACCTTGCCATCCCGCATCTGGAAGTCTTCGAGCAGAGCATAGCCGAGCGCCTGCGCCAGGCAGCCCTCGATCTGTCCCTCCACCAGTTGCTTGTTGACAGCCTTGCCCACGTCGTGCACGCTGATCACCTTCGTGACGCGCACCAGGCCGGTGCGGGTATCTACCTCCACCTCCACGGCCTGGGCTGTGTACCCGTAGGCATAGTTGGGCGTGCCCGTAGTCGTCTCATCGTCGAGGGGCGTGGTCGTGGGGGGGCGGTATTGCACGCGGGCGCGGGCGGGCCGCTCACCTGCCCGCCACTTTTCGAGGGCCGCGCGGGCCGCGTCATGCACGGC
>JBAURA010000581.1:0-2630 GCA_049580985.1 Chloroflexia bacterium | reverse complement strand
GGTAAAGGGCGGACACACGGGTCCGCCCCTACGAAACACGACCTCACGTCTTTATGCGACAGCATTGAGGCATGCCTCGCCCCTACACTTTATTACCCTGAGCGGACTTTCGATCCCTTAGATCGAGGTTATCATTACGTATTTGAATGGGCAGGGTAGTCCGCCATGCGGACTTCGTTTACGTAGCCCGACAATTCATTGTCTGGGCGATCTCACCGCACACCATAACCTGATTAACCCGTTAATCTTCTACTCCAACGGGTAACTATCTATGGTCAAGACAGCCCGCCATGCGGGCTTTGCTCGCGTAGCACGTGGATTTATCCGCCGTGCGCCCCTGCCCGTGTCACTCCACTCCACCCATTCGCTCCAGCGCCTCCCCATCCAGCCGATAATAATACCAATCGTCCAGGTGGCGCGCCCCCAGCCTCTTGTAAAACTCCTGCGCGTGCGTATTCCAATCCAGCACCACCCACTCCATCCGCCCGCACCCCCGCCGCACCGCCTCCGATGCGAGGTACAGCATCAGCGCGTAACCCACCTTACGCCCCCGGTATTCCGGCAGCACGAACAAGTCCTCCAGGTACAGCGTCGGCAATGCCAGGAA
This sequence comes from Chloroflexia bacterium, assembly GCA_049580985.1. Lineage (GTDB taxonomy): Bacteria > Chloroflexota > Chloroflexia > QHBQ01 > JADMIH01 > JADMIH01. Next base: position 2,023 of record JBAURA010000581.1, on the reverse strand, counting down.
CGTCGAATACGTCTCGAACGTAAACGCATACCCCGCCACCCTCCCCTCTATCTCGGCCAAAAACACCTCGAAGCGTGGGTGCGACCCAAAAGCATCCTTCACCAGCCTGCGCTGTGCCTCCTCATCAGGCGGCGGCAGCTTCTCGAATTCGGCCAGCCCAAGTATCAGGCCAATCAACAGGTCGGCATCCCCCGCTTCCGCCTTGCGCACCCTTATTCCGGCGGGAGCGTCATGCCTCATGGCGTCCCTCCCATCCCGTACAACTGCCCGTAGATCTCCGCGCCCAGCAAGCCTAGCTGCACGCGGTTAGCGGCGTCGGCTTCCGGGTGCAACTCGAAGCGGTTGCGCTCGAAATACTGCACGACATACTCCTTCCCGTCAGCGGCGTTCGTTTCGCGTACCTCCTCCGTGATCGGGTAGCCGAAAACCGCCAGCCCTCCATTCGCGTTCCAATACGCTAGGAAATCGCCCCCCAGGTTGTGCCCCGTCTCGGAAAAATACTGGCCGCCCGCGACCGGGGCCGCCGGCGCATCGGGTGCGTGCACCAGCGCGCCCAACCTGCCCAGGAGGACCCCACTCCCTCCCTCCGGGTGCAACTCGAACCGTGCCCGCTCAAAATACTGCGCGGTATATCTCTCGCCCGTCTCCTCCGACGTCTCAGCCAGCCGGTCGGAGATAGGGTAGCCGAAGATGCCGAGGCCCCCGTTAGCGTTCCAGTAACCCAGGAACGGCTCCGAGAGGAACACGCCCGTTTGCTCGAAAAACACGTTGCTCGCGTCCGGGACTATAGCGCTGAACGTCCACTCGATGCTCGCCGACGCCCCGCTGCCCCCAATGACCTGTATGCGCACCGCATGTTCCCCCGCGCCCACCCTGGCTGCCGTCGCGGACACCCTGTACAGGTTATCCCTACCCGCCACGGGCACAACCTGTGCGTCCAACTCCGCCCCGTCCACCAGCACTACGACCTGGCCGAAAGGCTGCGTCGACGTGACGGTGACGCCCACAGGCACATCGGCGGCCCCGGCCAACACCCTACCCCTGATGCCGGGCGTGTAGCCCGAGAATTGCGGGATCTCAATAGGAACCACGGGCGTGGGCTGCGCGGTCGGCTCCTCTGCTTCATCGCCCGCGCCTGATACCCTGAACTGCCACTCCGCTCGCTTCGACCTGCCGCTCTCCAGGCTCGCTCTCACCTCCACGTTGTGCAACCCCTGCACCAGCCCCGGAATCTCAGCGCTCAACGTCTGAGTGAGAGGTGACTCCCCGCTCAAAGTGGCTGGCAATTCCTGCCCGTCCAGGGTGAGCGTAGCCGTGGTTATACCGCTCGGCGCGGCCATATCCACCGAGATAGTAAACGGGCCGAGACCTATAATCGCATCATCGGGTGGGCTAAAGTTGCTATATGTAATCGGTGCCTCGGCGGTCTCGCCCGTGGAGCCACGTATCTCTGCCGGGTTGGTCCGCAATGCGATATTGCCCAGGATCGCCAGCAGGGCGATGAGGATAAGCGGAGGCAATGCCCTGCCCAACAAGCCTAGCACGCCGTAGGCATCGTTGGACCCCCTCTCCATCGTCTCTTCCACTCCAAACTCCTCAGCCACGCCTACGAACGTGTTCAGCCGCGCCGGGCTGAGGCTGCCAACCAGCTTGCCGTCTTGCACCACCGCTATTGATTTCTCGTCGCCGTCGGCGTTGGCCGGGCGCTGCTCGTACAGGGCTATCGCCTCGTTCAGCGACGAATCGGGCGACAGGGTGCGCGCCTCTTCGAGCGGAGTAGTGAGCGACCGCACCGGCGTCGTGGCCCAGTTCCCCTGGAGCAGCCGATCCGCCGCGCCGAGCGTCACCAGCCCCACCAGCGTCCCCTCGTTACTCAGGACCGCCACCGGCTCTCCCGGCCCAATGCGCGGGTGCTCCTTCACCAGCGCCGCCACGCTCTCGTCCTCCTCAATCTGGTCGCCTGGGCGCGAAGGCGTCATGAGGTCGCGGGTGCGTAGCTCGCCGAACGCCCCCCGCAACAGGC